>JAFIGB010000367.1 GCA_020831705.1 Candidatus Sumerlaeia bacterium
GACGGCGATCCACACCAACAAGGGATGTTATCCCGGTCAGGAAACCATCGCCAAAATCCTGAACCTCGGCCACCCGGCCCGTAAATTGACCGGGATCAAGTGGCAGGGCGAAGATCCCCCCGCCCCCGGTTCCCCCCTTCACGTTGCGGGGAAGGAAGGCGGGCACCTTTCCAGTTCGACATGGTCCCCCCGTCTGGGGCATCCCATTGGCCTTGCCATGATGAAATGGCCCCACCGAAATCCCGGAACCGAAGTCACCACCGCTGAAGGCCTGAAGGGCACCGTTACCGCCCTGCCCTTTGATTGAAACCCAACCCACCCGACGGAGCACCCCCAACCCGTGCGTATTGTCTTTTTCGGAAGTCCTGAATTTGCCGTCCCGACCCTGAAAACCCTTCTTGGCAGCAGCCATGAAGTGGTCGCCGTCGTCACCCAGCCTGACAAGGTTCGCGGCCGGGGGCGCAAGGTCTCCCCCACCCCGGTCAAGGCCCTGGCGGAGGACCACGGCATTCCCGTGCTCCAACCGACCTCAGTGCGCACCGATGAATTCCTCAAGGAACTGAAGGCCCTGGAACCCGATGTCGCGGTGGTCGTTGCCTACGGAAAGATTGTTCCCAAGTCGGTGCTGGAAACCCCTGTTCACGGCTGCCTTAACATCCACGCCTCGCTGCTTCCCGCCTACCGGGGCGCCGGGCCGATCCAATGGGCGATTATCAATGGGGAGACCACCACAGGTGTGAGCATCATGCAGATGGATGAGGGCATGGACACCGGCCCCGTGGTCGCCATGAAGGAGGTCGACATCCTCGAGGATGACGATGCCGTTTCGCTGGCGAACCTCCTTGCCCATGAGGGGGCCTCGCTGATGGAGGAGGTTCTGGAGACCCTGGAAAGTTCGGGAAGACTGGAATCAACGCCCCAGGATGAGAGCAAGGCAACCCATGCCCCCCTGATCAAGAGGGAGATGGCTCGGATCAATTGGGACTCTCCCACGGAAAAAATCATCTGGCGCGTACGGGGCTTCATGCCATGGCCCAAGGCATATACAACCCACAAGGACACCGAGTTCAAAATTACCGGCGTGGATGCCTGCCATCCCGACTGGGTGCCCGCGTCAGCGTTCCGCAAGGAAGTCCCCCCCGGCATGGTGGTGGAAATCATCAAGGGCCGTGGTTTCGTTGTGCGAACCGGCGGAGAGAAGGGTGTCCTCCTCGTCACCCGGGTTCTTCCACCGGGCAAGGGCGAGATGGGGGCGATTGATTTCGTCAACGGTGGCGGCATCGCCATTGGTGATCGGTTGGGTGATTAATGGAGGCGGATAAAACCCCTGACTCCCCCGGGACGGTGGAGGAAACCCGTCACCGTAATGACCCCATTCATTTCCATGGCGTGATTCCCAACGCCAGCCGTACACCCCGCAACGAAGTGGGAGGGCTTGCCCTTTTCGATGGGGTCCTCATGCGGTCACGGACGGGATTCGCCACGGCAATCCGCCGCCCTGATGGCCTGATACACATCCGCCAGGTTCCCCTCCTGACCCTTGTGGAGCGTCGCCGTGTCGGGCGCATCCCCCTCCTTCGCGGCGCCATGTCCCTCCTTGAAATGATGATCATCGGCACCAAGGCCCTCCGCGAATCCACCCGTACGGAGGAGGACGACACCCCTGTCGATCCCGACTTTGAATCCCGGCGTATGGGCATCCTGTTGACGATTTCCATCGGCATCCTCGTCGCCATGCTCATCGTCCTCCCCGTCCTGGCGTCGGTCCTCCTTCCTTTCATCCTCACATGGACCGGCCTCATCGGCGCCACCGGGGCGGAAGCCCTTAACAAGGTCGACTCGCCCGTGGTCATGAACCTGTTTGAGAGCGGCGTGCGGATTGTCCTGATCCTTGTCTATCTCGCAGCGATCTCCCTCGATGGCGAAGTCCGCCGCGTCTTTCAATACCATGGGGCGGAACACAAGGCCGTGCTGGCACTGGAGGAGGGCCGCGATGTGACCGTTGACCGGGCGCGCCGCCACGACACCCTGCACCCACGGTGCGGGACGACCTTCCTGGCGCTGCTGGTGCTGGCAAGCGTGCTCGTCTTTTTCCTGAGCGACATACTTCTGGCGACCACAATTACCGGGTACGCCGAATGGGGGGGTCTGAGCCGGCGACTGGCGGAGATTTTCCTCCACCTGCTCCTCCTCCCCTTCCTCATCGGGTTGTGCTTCGAGCTCATTCGCTTCGCCGCGCGCCACCAGGGACATCGCTTCTTCCGCGCCCTCCTTTGGCCCGGATTTATACTTCAGCGGTTCACCACCCGCCATCCCAACGACCACCAACTCGAGGTCGCCATCGTGGCGCTATTCGGAGCCCTGGCCATCTCCCCGAATCAACGGGAGCCGAAAGACTGGATTGTCCGCGGATTGGAGGACGACGAGTCCGCCCCCGGATACGTCCCCCAATCTCCTGCCCGTCCTGCGCCACCAACGCCCGGCACGGTCGACGCTTTACCTCGCGATGTGGAACACCCCCCAGAGGAAAGAGCCATTCCCCATGGACCCGAATAAAATCAACTTCCCCCCCAAAATGCAGGACCAGTTGGAGGACTTCGAATTTCAGTACGGCCCCATCAAGGGGAAACTGGCCCTCGCCATCGACCTCGCCAGTGAAGCCGAAATAGCCACCGGCCAGCTGGCCGTCTATTGCCGTGACGGCCTCAACCCTCAAAAGCCCCACCCCGACGTCGAGCAGGTCCAGCTCTTCGTCCGCGCCATTCGCCAACTCGTCAAGGACGCCTTCCGCGAGGAAAAATAATCCCGGCCAACTTCGAATAAATATGGGGAAGAATCCGTCTGTGGTCATTGATGGGTAGGGTGGGAAATTCCAATTGCCTGAAAGCCCGCTTGCAGTCGAATCGCGGCAGTGCGTACACTTATTGCCAAATTAGGTGGCATGCCCTGTCCTCTGGGTGCCCCTTCCACACCATACCCCCATCGAAGAGATCAAATGGCCGTTCTGAACAATTCCATTCCAAATTTGAGCAGTATCCCCGAAAAAAACAACGTCGTCCATTATATTCCCCTGGGAGGTTTGGGGGAAATTGGGATGAATTGCCAACTGATCGCCTGCAATGGCGAGTATCTAATGGTTGATTGCGGGCAAATGATGCCCGACGAGGAGATGCTCGGGATTGATTATGTGATTCCCGATATTTCCGTCCTCAAAGGAGTGGAAAAAAAGCTCAAGGCAATCGTCCTCACCCACTCCCACGAGGATAACTTGGGAGCGCTTCACTAGATCCTCCCCCTGCTTAACCACAATATCACATTTTACGGAAGCGAGTTTACCATCAATATCCTGCGGGAAAAGATGAAGGAACACCGGTTGACCCCCAACCTCAAGCTCCTCACGGCCCGCGAGAAGGTCTCCATTGGGAAGAACTTCGTCGTCGAACCCCTTTCCGTCACCCACTCGATTATTGACGCCTTTGGCCTCGCCATCACGACGCCGGTGGGAGCGGTGATTCACAGCGGTGACTTCAAGATGGACCCCGCCCCCACAGACGGCGTGACCTTCGATCATTATGGCTTTGCGCGTTATGCGGAGGGCGATGACGGTGGTGCCCTGCTTCTGCTGGCTGACTCTACCAACGCCGATCGCGAGGGCAACTGCCCCTCGGAGGCGACGGTGATTCCCGGGCTGGATCGTCTCGTCCGCGAGGCATCGGGCCAGATCATCATGGCCTGTTTCTCCAGTGCCCTCCATCGCATTCAAACGGTGCTGAACCTTGCCGCCAAGTATGGCCGGACGGTCTTCCCGGCCGGAATGAACATGGAACGCAACATCCGCGTGGCGAGTTCCATCAAGGCCATCGACATTCCCTGCGATTATATCAGCAACCTTGAACGCCTCAGATCCGTCCCGGCGGAAAAGCGCCTCATCCTGACGACAGGAAGCCAGGGCGAACCCCTTGCCGGGCTCAATCGCATGGCCCTCGGCAGTCACCGCCACGTCTCCATCGAAACAGACGACACGGTGATTCTCTCATCCCGGTTTATCCCCGGCAACGAGAAGGCAATTTTTCGTCTCATCAACCACCTGATGCGCCGCGGAGCGAAGGTCTTCCACCCCGGTAACACAACAGGGGTTCACGTTTCCGGCCACGCTTATCGGGGGGAAATGCGGACACTTCTCAATCTTGTCAACCCGCGCCATTTCGTTCCCGTCCACGGTGAATTTCGCCATCTGTCTGAACATGCCGGGCTTGCCCATGAGATGGGGCTTCAACAGGACGAAGTCCATGTGATCGAAAACGGGTGCTGCCTGGAATTGGGAAGCGATGGGGCCAAGGTCGTCGGAAGAGTTCCCCACGGAAGGGTCTTCGTCGACGGCAAGAGCATCGGCGACATCGAGGAGTTCGTGATTCGCGACCGCAAATACTTGAGCGAGGAAGGCGTGATCGTGTCTATCCTGGGCGTTGACCGGGAAACGGGGGAGGTCCTTGAAGGGCCGTTCCTGCACACGAGGGGCTTCGTGGATGAGGCCAGCCACGGCGACCTGCTCAACGAGGCCGCTGCCGTGGTTCTTGAGGCCTATGAATCGATCACACGGGAAGGGCAGGAGGAAAGCTCCGTTGTCCAGGTCACGATCAAGAAGGCGCTCCGTGGCTTTATCAAACGGAAGTTGAACCGCTTCCCGGTGATCTTCCCCCTCGTTCTGGAGATCTAGCGCCTGTGGTGGCGGAAAAGCCAACGACCCTTGTGGTGGCTGCGATTATCGCCAGGGAGGACCGGTTGCTGATCAACCAACGCCCGGCGGGCGGTTCCCTTGGCGGACGGTGGGAGTTTCCCGGCGGCAAGGTGGAACCGGGCGAGGATCCCCGCAACGCCCTGGCCCGCGAATGCCGCGAGGAGCTGGGATGCGACGTGGAGGTCGGATCGGCATACGAGACGGTCTTTCACGAGGCAAAGGGGGCATGGTTGCTGCTCCTGTTCTATACAGCGCGGGTTGTCTCGGGAGAACCGCACCCCATGGAGGGCAACACCCTCGCATGGGTGAGGCCGGATGAACTGGGCTCGTATGACCTTCTGGAAGCGGATCGCCCCCTCGCAGGCCTTCTCCAGCGCAAATTTCCCCACTTTGAACATGGAGCCTGAACCAGTATGTTCCAAACCGACGATCTCATCTACGTTCCCGAGGGTGGCAGGCTCACCTTCGACGATGTTCATCTCTGGCGCCGGGTCTGTATAGACACCCGCAAGGCGGGCCTTCGAATGCGGGCCTCCGCATTTGAGCGCGTGTCGGACCAGATGCGCGGGGCGCTGGAACTCGTCAAGGTCAGCGATCGCCACAAGGACGTGGCGGACCGCGTGGAGGAAAATGTCGGCATCATGCTGAAGGATCTTGCAGGCAGGGCGGGAGCACTTACAGGCGGTGTCGAGTCACGTTTCGCGGACAAAATCCGCCAACCCAGCGCCAAATTCTGGGTGCGGCTGTCAGACATCCCCGCCGAGACCTTCCATCAGGATGACTACGAACGGGAAGTCGACACGGCAGGAACCTCCGCAGCCTTCCACACCTACGGAAACGTGACGATTGCCCAACTGGACAATCTGGAGGTGGCAATCTCCGGTGATGAGGAGGGCATCCGCGAGCTTCCCTTTTCCGTCGACCTCCCCGCCGAGGACGGAGTCACCCTCAATGCCCTTTCGCCCGTGGAACCCCTTCACCTGATTCATGAGTTTTGTGGCGTCCACGGTGCATCCAGCATGGGACACACCATCAATCTGGATACACAGGGAAACATCCCGGAATACCACCAGTTCTGCACGCCGCTGGGAACGGTGGGGAAGAAACTTCTCGCCACGCTGTATTTCTATATCGCCTTCGCTCCGCAGGCCAGGGTTGCAGCACCCCTTTCCCCAAACCGCCTTCAGCCGTGCATGGACATCCTGAAACAATCTGAATTTGAAATTGTCCATGAAGGTCCCACCCATCGCATCTATCAACGGGGCGGCGACGTGGTTCATGTCTATTTCGATCTTCAGGGGAAGGAGGCGGAGGGCGTCCCCGTTATGCCTCCTCTCCTTGTTGTCGCCTGTGCCGGCGGGCTGTTTGATCCGATGAATCGCGGCGCTCTTTACGAGGCCATCGTGGACCTGCTGCGATGAGCGCCGACAAGACGCTCACCATGTGGAGGAAGCTCCTGCCGCCGCTTCCTGTCCATCCCCCGCCAACAGGCATCCAGATACGCCAACACCTGGAGGAGGACGTCCAAACATGGACCTCCATCCAACAGGCGGCGGACACCTTGAACGAGATCACCGATTCGCTCTTTCATGAGGCCTTTGGCAAGTCGGAAAAACTTCATCACCAGCGCATTTTGTATATCGCGACCACCTCAGGGGAAACCTTCGGCACCGCAGCAGCATGGTACGGACCCGACGGCCCTGAACATCCCCTGGGTCGCGTTCACTGGGTGGCCATCCATCCCGACTTTCAGGGTCGCGGCCACGGCAAACCGCTTGTTGCCGCAACCCTTGCCCTGCTCATGAGTCTTGGCCATCGCGAGTGTTACCTCAAAACCGACAAAGCCCGCACCGCCGCCCTCGGTCTATACAAATCACTGGGCTTTCAGGAACGCTAAATTTCCGTCTTCAATCGCTGGTGCTTTACTCACGCCCCTCCCAAGGGGGGGGAAATTCACGTCAATTTCGACGGGGATTACGTTGGGAGACTGATACAATATTGACAAATACGGATATTGACCGTGTGTATTATCCCGTTTTCCTTGCCTGCCACCCGGACTTAAGGCCGATTCTTCACCCGAGGAATCCTTTAAGGAGGCAACCCCATGAATTCCCGCGAACGCGTTTTTTCCGCCCTTGAATACAAGGGATTCGATCGGCCACCCACCCATCATTACGGAACCCCGGAAATCAACAAGGAGCTGATGGACTTTCTCGGCGTCAGCGATTACGAGGAAATGGCCCTCATCCTTGGCGATGACCTCCGTCATATCGAACCCGAATATATCGGGCCGGAATTGAGAACTTTTGAAGACGGCACCTGGGAGGGAATCTGGGGCGAACGTTACATGAACTACTGCTTCGGGGAGGGAACCTACCCCGAGGTCGCCTATATGCCCTACGCGGAGGTGGAGGAGGTTGACGAACTGAAGGATTTCCGCTTCCCAACCGCCGACTGGTTTGATTACTCCACCGTCAAGGAACGGGCAGCATCCATCCACGAACGCGGCTTTGTCGCCTACATCGGCGATGCAGGAGTTCCCGACTTCCTCAACGGCATTGCCCGTTGCCGCGGGGTCGAACAGGTCCTCATCGACGTGGGCATGGAGGACCCCGTCTTTCTCGAACTGATGGAGAAGCGTGTTGAGTTCTTTTACGGCAAGCTGAAGCGCACGCTGGAGGCAGCCGATGGCCTTATCGACATTGTCGCCTTTGGCGAGGATCTCGGCACGCAAAACGGCCTCACCATCAACCCCAAGTCCTACGATAAGCTTTTCGCCCATCACATGGAGCGCTTCTTCAAGCTCGCCCATGACTTTGGCGCGCGGACGATGATGCACTCCTGCGGAAGCGTTCGCGACATGATTCCACGCCTGATTGATCTGGGCCTTGATATACAGGAAGTCGTCCAGGTGGATGCCGCGAAGATGGACATCCGGGAGCTCCACCGGGATTTTTACGGCAAGGTCGCCTTCTGCGGCAGCATCAGCGTCCAGAACACCCTGCCACGGGGGACCGAGGAGGAGGTGCGCCAGGAAGTGCGCCTGCGCAA
>JAFIGB010000372.1 GCA_020831705.1 Candidatus Sumerlaeia bacterium
CTCGGCCAACCCCGATCCCCCCATCCCGGGGAACCCTTCTATTGGTGCAATGACGACCACTGTCAGCGGTACCAGGGAACAGGCGGTTGGACTGATCTGGCCATCCGGGCCATTGATGAATGCCGTGGTGAAGTGCTGATCACCGACAAGGGCCAGTACTGCGATGCCCGTTACTCCAAGAACACAGGCGGCATTTCAGAGGACGCGGATTTCATCTGGGGGGAGCACATTGACGGATTGGTTGGCAAGCCCGACGCCCCTGCAGGATCCCATGTGGAAAAGTTCCAGCCGCTGACACAGGAGAACATCGAGGAGTATCTCACCGGAGATTGGCTGAAGAAGACCGATGCCTGGGGAAGCCCCAATGTGGTTTCCTCCGAGGAGGTGATGAAATACCTCGGTCGTGTGGACGAGGCGGGAAGCTACTTCCGGTGGACATGGGAGCTGGAACATGCGGCGTTGTGCGAATCCCTCGCACGCTTTTCCCCCTTTGAGGCCATCGAGGAGGTCCACGACCTCATCCCCGGCGTTCGGGGCAAGGGTGGTCGCATGGGAAGTCTTGATGTTGTCTATACAGAGAAGGGCGGCAGCCGGAAGACAGGGACCATCAAACGCGACTACGATATTCGCGCCCACCTTGACAAGAAGTTCCTGTATAGCAGCGCCTTTATTCCAAAGATCCAGCGGGACGGATCGGGCCGCATGGTGAAGGCCGTTCTTCACGGAGGCGGCTGGGGGCATGGTGCGGGGCTTTGTCAGATGGGCGGCCTCGCCCGGGCGGTAAAGGGCCAGGACCACTGCGAAATCCTCCTCCATTACTACACAAATGTGACCCTGGAGAAGATATACAGCTGACGTCCCGGCGTCTCAGAATGAAAGCCATGCATTGGCGTTGCCCTGCCCCACGGCGGGAGTCCATGCGGGGCCGCCAATGACAAGGTTGTCGAGGCGTGCCTCGTGCATGTTGTAGGTTCCAAGCCGTATATACCCAACCACCTGTCCTTCGTCCTCGACCTCCCATTCGAGAAGTGGGATGGGGCCATCCGGCTCCAGACGATGTAACGCCCATGTGAGATTGGAACCGTTTGCCGACCAATTGAGGCGAAACTGGTCCCCATCGTTCACCCCGCCGGGGACCTCGGCGTGGAGGTTATCGATGTTTTCCCCCCAGTTGTTGGTGCGTCGCAGCCATGCCTGACCGGGCCTCGTGGTGGATTCCGATGTATAGATAGTGAATGAGTAACCGAGGGACCCCTCACGGATCCGCACATCGAAGTTGGCTTCGCCGGGGGAGGTGGTGGTTTGGCGGCCATCGACGATGGTGAAGTCCACGAACCCATTGAAGTCCGAATAGACATATCCGGCACTGCGAAGGGAGGCACCACCGGCGGGGGAGTTGTTACCCCGCAGGGAAACTCCTGCATCGGTTGAAATAGCGCTCCCTGCGGAAATGGGTTCGACCCGCCAGTGGGGGCTTCCCGGGGTGGTGTTCAATGTGGAGAAATCATCCTCCCACCAGATTCCATCCGCCGGAAAGGTTGGCCCGCCGCCGTGCAGACCCGCAGGGTAATCCTTTTGGGCGGCGTGGCGGAAGGCATGCCAGGGATTTTCGTTGGGGCTTGTGGAGGGGATGTCACTCTTCCACCGCCACAGGGAGTAATCCTGCCAAAGGCCGCCGTTTGGATAGACGAACCAGGTGGCAGCACGAATGTTATGGTTTGGGTGCCCTGGGAGTTGGCCACCGGAACCGATATTCCATTGATGGAGCGCCTCGTAGGCCTCGACAAGGAACCGGGCGCCAATGCGGGCCTCCGTTTCGTTCGGCATGTGCTTGTTAAATTCCGTGATATAGACGGGGCGATCTCCAAGGCCGAAGGAGTCGATGACCATGAGTTGCTCAATCACCGATTCCATGAAACCATCGACACCATGATTGGTTCCTCCCGGTTCGGCATACGCATGGATCGCAAACCCGTCGATCCTTGATTTGTCCTCAATGGCGTCTATCATGCGGTGGAGGAATTCGTTTCCGTCCATGTAGCGATACGTTGGATCTGTATTGCCGGGGGAGACCGGTTGCATGAGAACTTCCTGCGGTCCGAGGGGACTTTCCACCTCATGGATGGCGTCGCGTATGGCGATATACGTCTCCGCATATTCCTCCGGTGTTGGCTGCCAGGGAGTGCTGTAGGAGGATTCCCCGGGGTTCCAACCCCTGTTTTCCTGGCGCAGGTTTACCTCATTTCCAACCTGCCAGATGTGACAATACGCCCGCAGTGTTTCCGCAGCCGCGCGGGCATCCGCGGAAAAATCCGACAGGGTGTAGGGATCGTCGGGGTGGGGAACATGGCGATCCCAGTAAGGTTGAATGCGAAAAATGACCGAGTGCCCCTTGCCCGTCATCAGCTTCTCGCAGTGGGAAACGTAATATCCCGGTTGGTCCCAGGCGGGGGCTGCGGCGGTGTCCACATGGGTGATTTCCGTCACCCACACCGGGCGACCATCGCTCATTTCCTCCACATCCGTGGACTGGCCCACGGAAATGGATTCCGTGTTGGGGTACCAGTGAATTCCGATCAGGGAGTCCGCATCCGGATTTACAGCCAGTCCTCCCGCGGCGATGGAAAGGATGGAAAGTGTGGTGGATATACCGAGGAATCTGCAGCGCATTTATTCCGTCCCCCTTTGAATCAACCATGGGTTTGGGATGTCATTGGATCAATGAGAAAACGGCGCATATCACGCTCATTGACGAGAAGTTGGAGTGCGCATTCCCTGAACCAGGGAGTCCCAATTCCCGGGTGTCTTGAGAAATTCGGAGGCGGGAAAGAGGATGAGGCCCCCGCCGGTGATTCGTGCGCCCCGCACGCCCGCCTCCCAGGCGGAATCACGGCGCACGGGAATGGCAAACCAGGGGGGGAGTTCGCCCTGGCGTCTATACCTCCGTCCCATCGAGGTGGCGCCCTCAATCGACGCCCACCATGCAAAGCCCTGCCGTTCCGCCACGGAGGCATTGATCAGGTCGGGCTGCCAGAAGGTCAGCGCCACGACGTCCAGCAAATGCCCCGAAGCTGTTCGCCGACCGTAATCCGAGGGAAGCCACCGGTGTTCCACCTCAGCGGTGGTTTCAGGGGAGGCCCAATTGAGGCCCATTCGTTGGTGGGAAGGGTAGGGTGCATCGACAAGGACTCCAAGGCGCGGGGAGAACTCCTCGCTGGCCAGTTCACCCTTCATCATGACCAACAGGTCGCGCAGCACCCGGGCGCGCCAGACAACCCACGCATTCCAATGGGGTCCACGGCCCTCGCTGCCGTAGGGAAGGGTTGGCGGTTCGTCCCCCAGAACAGCAGCGGGCCAATTGCGGACGGCCCCGCCGCGCCACTGTTCGAATTCACGCCGTGCCCTTGGGGAAAGATCCGCCTGGGCATCCTCGAAGCCAAACCCCGAGAGGAGGATCAATTCCAATGAGTGATCGCGTAGAAGCTCCCGGAATAGACGAAGCTCCTCCCCCCGGGCGGCGGGGGAGGCCGGTGATGTCTTGGCGGGAAGTTGATCAGTAAGGGGCGTGAGTTGCCACCC
>JAFIGB010000381.1 GCA_020831705.1 Candidatus Sumerlaeia bacterium
CCCCATTGAGTGGCTTCATCGCTCGAAGCGGTATCATGAGAAGCTGGCCACGCCGGATGTTTCCATCGCCGACCTGATCGGGGATATTGATCCCATCAAGGCCGTTTCCAAAAAACTCGATTTCAGCGACGAGGAGGTGATCCATTACGGCATTATTCCCCGGTCGAACCGCGGTATTTTTGCCATCAACGAATTGCCCGACCTTCAGGCACGCATTCAGGTCGGCCTCCTCAATATCATGGAGGAAAAGGACATCCAGATTCGCGGGTTTCCGGTGCGCCTGCCCCTGGACGTCTCGCTGGTCTTCACGGCAAATCCGGAGGATTACACCAACCGCGGCAATATCATCACGCCGCTCAAGGACCGCATTGATGCCCAGATCCTGACCCACTACCCAACGAATCTGGAGGATGCGCGGCGGATTACGGAGCAGGAAGCGTGGACGGAACGGGGCACGGAGATCCATGTCGCCCCCCTTCTTGTGGAGCTTGTGGAGCGTGTGGCCACGGAGGCGCGTGAGTCGGATTTTGTCGACAAGGCGTCGGGAGTTTCGGCGCGCATGGCGATCAGCTTTTTGGAAACGGTTCACTCGATGGCGGAAATCCGCGCCTGTGCCAATGGCACCAGGGAGGGACATGCCCGGGTCAGTGATATTTTCGATTCCCTGACCGCCCTTACCGGCAAGATCGAGCTTGTCTATAAGGGGGAGCAGGAGGGCGTGACCAATGTGGCCCTCCATCTCATTGGACGGGCGGTCCGCGAGGCGTTTAATTCGCGATTTGTTTCCGGCCACAAGCGGGGACGCGACCGCAAGGCGGACTTCTCCGCGTTCCAGCCCATTATCGACTGGTTTGAGAACGGGAATTCGTTGGAGTTGCACACAACGATGACGGATGAGGAGTATACCGCCGCGCTCAATGGTGTGGGTGGGCTTCGGGACGTGACCCGGGAGTTGACCAATCCTGCGAACGACGCGGAGATGCTCCTCCAGATGGAGTTTGTGGTGGAGGGGCTCCACCAGAATTTCCTCCTGACCAAGCGCATGGAGGATGCACGCATCCGATATACGGATTCGGTGTCTTACATGATGAATGAGTTGACGGATTAGAGATGAACGACCGACCCTGTTCCACCCCTCCCGGGGTGGGATGTCTATCCAACACATACCCCGGGTTAAAACCCGGGGCTACCATTGGCGCGCCCCTCCCGGGGCTGGGTGGTAGTCGGATCTCATTGTTCATTTTTGGCGGGGTGGGATGGTAGACATGGCCAACATTCCTGCCCAACCCCGTTATTTTGATCACAATGCGACGACGCCAATATTCCCCGGGGCGATTCGGGCCATGGCAGATGCGGCGCGGGAGGGGTTTGCCAATCCCTCCTCGCCCCACAAGCAGGGCGCTGCGGCGCGGTATCTGGTGGAGAAGGCACGGCGCACGGCCAGCAAAATCCTCGGTGCGGGTGATTTTCGCCTTGTCTATACAAGCGGGGGAAGCGAGGCCATCAATTTGGCGCTCCGGGGATCGATCGGGAGTGGCGGCGATGGGGGGCATGTGGTCGCCTCGACAGCGGATCACAAGGCGGTGTTGGACACGGTGAAGGATCTTGCCGGAACGGAGGGGGCGACGGTCTCCCTTGTTCCCGTGGATGCCACGGGCTGTATAGACACCGGCGCTTTGGAGCACCATCTCCGGCCGGACACCCGGGTGGTGTCCCTTCTCCTGGCGAACAACGAGGTGGGGACCCTTTGTCCGTTGAGTAAATGCTGCGAAGTCATTCGTCGAAAGAGTCCCGGGGCGATCATTCACCTCGATGCCGTTCAGGCGCCCGGGCGCATTCCCCTCCATCTTGATTCCATGGATGTGGATCTGGTGTCGCTTTCGGCCCACAAGTGCCATGGCCCGAAGGGTATCGGGCTGTTGTGTGTGCGCCGCGGGGTGTCTCTTCGCCCGGAAATCACGGGCGGCCCCCAGGAGGAGGGTCTGCGGGCGGGAACGGAAAATGTCATGGGAATCGTGGGGTTTTCCGCGGCGCTGGAGATGGTGCCGCGGCTTCTTGACCGGGAAGCTGCGCGAATCCGGCGCTGGCGGGACGAGGCCGCCCGGATGATGGAGAAAAAATTGGGGGCGCGGTGTTTGACACCCCTTGAGAATTCCCTCCCCAACACGCTTTCCGTGGTGTTCCCGGGTTGGTCTTCGCGGGAAATCGTGGCCCAATTGGACGGAGCGGGTTTTGCCGTTTCCTCCGGATCTGCCTGCACCAGTTCCAACGATGGCCCCAGCCATGTGTTGCTCGCCATGGGGTTGGATGAATCGGAGGCGGGTTCGGTGGTGCGATTCAGTTTTGGCCCGGGAAACCGGCGTGTGGATATACGGGCGGTTGTGGAATTTCTTGCGCGGGTGAATGAGGCGCCCTTTCAGGGCTGAATTGAGGCCCCGCCAAACCCCGTGCGTGGCGCGGGTCTGTCATGCGGTTGCCCCTCCGGGGCGCTGGGCATTGTGTTTCATGGTGGCTGGTTTATCGACAATCCCTCAACAATGCGCTGAGGAGTTGATGTGCCTTCTCCGTCAGCGTGGCGTGGGGCTGTCATGTGCGTTTGACCCTTTGGGGTGCCGACGGTGTGTTTTTCCCCTTGGCGACTCCCCTGCCTGAGGCCAGAACCAAGGGGCGCCGCGCCGGGTTTCTTGCGGCAAGACCAGTCAGGATGGGAAAATGAAAGTTCTCGTGACGGGAAGCAACGGCCTGATCGGATCCGAGGCGGTGGTGCATTACGACCGTGAGGGGCATGAGGTCCTGGGGATTGACAACAATATGCGGGCTGAATTTTTTGGGCCCGCCGGTGATACCACCTGGAATCTTCAGCGCCTGCGCAACACCTGCCGGAGCTTCACCCACTTCCCCATTGATATACGCGACCGCGGGGCAATCGATGCCTTCTTCAAGGAACATCGTCCCGACCTGGTCATCCATTGTGCCGCCCAGCCCTCCCATGACAAGGCCCGGGAAATCCCCATCCTTGACTTCGAGGTCAACGCCCTCGGCACCCTCCATCTTCTGGAGGCAACGCGTCTATACAGCCCCGACGCCGTTTTCCTGCACATGAGCACCAACAAGGTCTACGGCGACGCCCCCAACGAGCTCCCCCTGGTGGAGACCGACACGCGATGGGAGTACGCCAGGGAGGAGGATTACGACGGCATCCGTGAGGATATGCGTCTGGACCGCTCGACGCACTCGATCATGGGCGCCTCCAAGACTGCCGCCGATATCATGGCCCAGGAATACGGGCGTTATTACGGGTTGAAGGTGGGTGTGTTTCGCGGGGGATGCCTCACCGGACCTGCCCACTCCGGTGTTCAGCTCCATGGGTTTCTGAATTATCTTGTCCGCGTGGCCCTTTCCGGGGGGCGCTATACAATCTTCGGCTACAAGGGCAAGCAGGTGCGCGACAATATACACAGCGCGGACGTGATCGGAATTTTCGAGGCCTTCCGCAAGGCACCGCGCCCCGGCGAGGTCTATAACATCGGCGGATGCCGCCAGAACAGCATCTCCGTCCTGGAGGCGATCAACCGAATCGGGGAACTTTCCGGCCGGAAGATCGACTGGTCCCTCGACGACAAAAATCGCGTGGGCGATCATATCTGTTATATCAGCGACATGACCCGTTTCCGAAGTCATTTCCCCGACTGGTCCCTCACAAGGGACATGGACAGCATTCTGGTGGAGATGATCGAGGAGGAACAACGGCGCCTGACGGAATCGCAACCACCGGCGGCGAAATAAAAGCGAAATTATCGCTTGACCGTGCTTTCGCTTTTGTTTCCCATGCCTCCCAGCAACGTGATTCCCACGGGAGGCTCCCATCATGGAAAACCATACCCCAGCTTCGATTCTTCGGGCCGCCAATATTGGCGATTCGGCGCTGATCCATCATCTTGAACAGGCCATGCCTGATCCCCTTTTCCCCCAGCAGCGGCGCTTTCTTCAGGAGGGGAAGCTCCTGGAAGGAACCAGTGCCCTGATTCACGCCCCCACCGGATCGGGGAAAAGCCGTGTTGCCGATTTGGCGGCGCTCCCCCACCTGATCCGGGGCAGGCAGGCCGTCCACCTTGTGCCCACCCGGTCCCTTGCCCGGGAACGTGCCGGGGCGCTGGAGGAACTGTTCGGCCCCATGGGCTTCCGGGTGGCCCTTTCCACCCGCGAGGAACGGCGCCACGACGAGGATATCCGCGCCGGTCGCGTGGATGTGGTGGTGGCCGTTTACGAAAAGGCGCAGGCGCTTCTCCTCGCCAGCCCGCTTCTTCGCCGAACCACCGGCATCGTCATCGCCGATGAAATCCAACTGGCGCGCGATCCCGTCCGTGGTCCCGTGGTGGAGATTCTTCTTCGTCTGTGGCGTCTGCAGGGAAACAATATCCAATTGGTGGCTCTGACATCGTCGATGGAGGATGCGGAGGATTTTGCCGCCGAGCACGAACTGACCTGCCTCCGGGGCGAGGAGCGGCCGGTGCCACTGGACATGGGGCGGATCGACCTTTCCACCGGTGTGGCGGAATTCACCTGCGGTAAAACCGGGGAGCAGGGACGTTTTTCCCTCCCGACGCCTTTCCGGGATCTGGAGGAATTCCGCGAGGGGCTCGGCGATTTTGCGGCCTCCTTCGAGGGGCCGGTGATTGCCTTTGTTCCGACACGGCGCCAAGCGCGCCAGCTTGCCGAAACACTTGCCAGTCACCGTTCCCCCAGTCATGAAAATTTTGTCGGCGAGCATCACCTCATGGATGACGACACGCTCCTGCCGTGGCTCCTCCAGCGTGGTGTGGCGTTTCATTCCGCCGAACTGACACGCAACCAGCGCCGGGTGGTGGAGGATGCGGTGCGCTCCGGCGAGGTGGACTGGTGCTTTTCCACAACAACCCTCGCGGAGGGCGTGAACCTGTCGGCGCGGACGGTACTGGTGTTTTCTCCCGATGGCGGGTTCCCCAAGCCGTTGACGAATCTTTTTGGCCGTGCGGGCAGACCGGGCAATGGAGGGAACGGACGCGCCTTTGAATGCCGGTTTCGCTGGGACTTTTCGGGCAGGGAGAACACCTGGGGCATCCCCTCCAGGGAGGATCTTGTTTCCGGAACCCTCCAGGCCATTGCCTTTGTCCTTCGGGCATCCATGCCTCCGTTGAGCCGGTCCGGGATCGAACGCTGTCTCGGGGGCCTGGCCAGGCAACTCCCCTTCAAGGCCGCTCTGGAGCAGGGGCTGCGGTGGGGCTTCTGGACGGAGGGCGAGGCGGGACTTCGCCTTCTTCCGCCGGGGGATCTGGCGGCGCGGGGCGGTCTGGAACCGGAGGCAATTTGTGGCTGGAGAACGATGCTGCGGAGATTTCCCCGGGGAGGCGGCGAGGTGGGAAACCTTTTCCTGGCGATTGGCTCAACCTGGGCGGCCCGGCAAATTCCCCTTTCCAGGGACGAAAGACTTTCCACCCGCTGGATTTTGGAACTGCGCCGGAGACTTGAACGGGATGGTTCCTCCCTTGCCCGCCATTTCGTCGATTACCTTCAGGAACCCGACCATCTGCCCAAAACAACCCATGAGGCAGCAAAGGGAACCATCATGGCCCTGGAATTGATCCACGGGGGGGATCTCCACGAAACCGCGCGGCAATTTCAGGTTCCCGTCGGAGTGGCGGAGGAGTTCCTTCAACAGGCGGGATTCCTCCTGGCCCAGCTTGGCCAACTGGCGGAAATCATGGGAGCGGGGCTGGAGACATGCGAAATTGTCCCTGTTCCTTCGGATCAAGTGGCCCCGCGGGTCATCACCATCCAGCCCCGTGGGAAGGCCTCGCCGCGGCTGATCCTGCGTCGGGGTTCGACGGGTCAGGTCCGGCTGGATGGGCATCCGGTGCGGCTGACACGCCTGCAATTCCGGCTTTTGGAGCTCCTTGCCTGCCATCCCGGCGAGGGGATTCCCTACGAGCGAATCGAGCGGTACGTGTGGCCGGATGCTTCGGTGGAGCGCCAGCAGGTCTCCTTTCACAAGTCGAACATTGAGAAGCGCCTTGAGGAGGCGTGCCCGGGTTGTACCCCCCTGATTGAAACCCACGCAACGTGGGGAATTCGCCTTTGTCTGGGGCCGGACGAGGTGCGTATCGAGGAGGAAACGGCGATGAGTTGCCTGGAGGAGGATGACAATGCGGATGTCCTCGACTTCAATTCCATTGCGGGGGAAATCTGCCTTTGAATAGACTCCCAACGGTTTGAGCCGTATCTGAAAACCTTATCGAATCGGGAGTCCCCATGAGCGGAAATCGCCACAAACGGGTCGGCGAAGAAATCAGGAAGTATCTCTCCACCATTCTGCAGTCGGAGGTCAGCGACCCCCGCCTCCCGGCGATTTTTACGATCACCGACGTGGTGGTGACCAAGGATCTTCGCCATGCGAAGGTTTACTTCAGCCAGTTGCCGGACAATGAGGACGACCTCGACAAGACGGTTGATTTCCTCGATGCCTCCATTGGATTTTTGAGGTCGCGGGTGGCGCAGGAGCTGAACATGAAGTTCTGCCCGCAGCTGGACTTCCGCTACGACGAGTCCACGTCGAACTTTCAGTCCATCAACAAGGTACTGCACAAGCTTCGCGAGGATGGGGCGGATCTGGACTCCCCACCGGAGGAGCAGTAACTTTTGGCAATGTAATGGCTGAAGGGTGGGGGTGGGACGCTGGTTGTCGGAGTCACTTTGTGACAAGATTCACAATTTACCCCTTGGCCACCACCGCCTTATTACGCAAAAAGGCCACGCCTTGATTTCATGTTGGAGGCACCCCACGGGTGGACGTCTACAAGGAATACCTCAACGAAGACCTGGCACTCGTCCAGGACCATATCAACTCCGTCTTCAAGGTCCAGGGCCGGTTGATGGGCGAGGTTTCCGATTACCTCCTGCAATCGCGCGGCAAAATGCTCCGGCCGGCGGTTACCTGCTTGGTAGCCCGTGGCTTCGGTTACGACACCAGCGAGGGACATCACGCCCGCATTGGTGCCGCCCTTGAGATTTTCCACCTCGCCACGCTCCTCCACGACGACGTCATCGACAAGGCTTCCATGCGCCGTGGCCGTCCCACGGTCAATGCCCGGTGGAGCGACGAGGTCGCCATTCTCTTTGCCGATTATCTCTACGCCAGTTGCTTCGATCTGGCGCTGGCAGCCCTCGACCCGAAGGTCGTCCAACTCCTGACACAAACCACGCGGACGATGACCGAGGGGGAGATGTTCCAGATTGAACGGCGTGGCAGTTGGCTTACCGTGGAGGATTACTTCTCGATCATTCGCTCGAAGACCGCCTACCTTTTCAGCGCCTGCGCCGCCATCGGCGCCATACTGGCCAAACAGAACCCCAAGACGATCAAGAACATGGCCGAATTTGGCCTCAACTTTGGTCTCGCCTTCCAGATAACCGACGACACCCTCGATTATGAAGCCCAAAGCGATGCCTGGGGGAAACGGGTCGGAGCGGACCTTAATGAGGGAAAGCAGACCCTTCCCCTACTTCACGCGCTCCAGAACGCCAGCGGCGAGGATCGCGAGTCCCTTCTCCGTGTCCTTGCCAACGGGCGGGACTTCGACACCGTCCATCATTTCGTAAAACAGTATAACGGCATTGATTATTCCCTGGAGAAGGCGGGCGAATTTACCCGCGCCGCAACCGGGATTCTATCCGACTGCCCGGGCAACGAGGCCTTCGAGATTCTCCAGCGACTGAGCGACGGTGTGTTGGTCCGCCAGTGCTGATTTAGTTTTCCCTTCCCATTCATTGAAGAAGCTCCTGAAGCCTCCCCGGCCTTTGAATCGGTTCGAAGCTTCCTGATGGCTTTTCGCCACAATTGACAAATCCAATTCCTTCAATCTTGCAATTTTCCCTTTTCCGGACTCGACATTTATCGATTCCCACAAAAAGGGCTGTTTTGCCCCAAGCGACCTGATTCACGGCCAGTACGAGAGCCAACCGTGGATGTTTCACTGGATGATTTGGACGCATTGGCGCACACTGGCTGGCCTTATTTCATCAATATGGCTCATGTTTTTCCGCATCCTCCCCAATTCCGGGGGCATTTTCGGGAACATCCTCCGGCCCCCCGGTTTACTTTCGAGAAGTTTTATCAGGGAATTTTATGGCGAAAAAGGGCTTGATTGGCGGCAAAACGGTGACAACGGCTTTTATTAATATTTTTTATATCACTTTGGAGCCCTCCCACCTCCTTTTCCCTTCACACAGTGGCACATCGGTTGCACTTACTCACCGCGCAGGCAATGACCACCTGCAAATCCAAGAGCAAAGGAATCCAAAGCTCTGAACATGTTGTACGACCCTTACAACGACGTTGATCAGTATAACAAGTCGCGCGTGAGTACCAACCCCCTTGAGAACCTCCTCCTTTACGGAGTCGGAAATAGCAGCAACGTGGGCATCTACGGGAACTGCAACCCCCTGATCGCCCTCCATGTACTGGAGGAAACCACCGGCGAGCTGACATGGTCACGCTTTGCCCGGGCAACCAGCAACCTCTTCAGTCGCATCACCGCCCCCCTGCGTCGCCACTCGCTTCGCAAGGCATCGGATCGCATTGATGCCCGCCTTGGCCTCGATCTCGAACTCAGTGACGAGACCTACGCCGAGATGATGGAGGAAGTCCGCCGCTTCCAGTGGATCGAAGCAGAGCGTGCCGGCCGGAATATCTGGGCCGAGACGACCTGCAAGGATCCCGAAGTTGCCGCCTTCAAGGAATGGTTCCGCCGCCACTTCGGCGCCTGGTACCTTTCCCGCCGCAACGACAAGAAGGTTGCCGTCGCCCAGTAATCAGGGCCTCGCCGGGTCACCACCCGGCATCAGTACACCGAACCACGCGCGTTCACCCGGCCAATGGCCGAAAAAAGCAGCCCGGCCCCCCGTCCACGGATGGGGGGCTTTTCCATTTTCCTTTGGCACAAGTTTCCCAATACAAAGATTCATCCCCCAAGGAGGGGCATACCAGCACATACCATCCCATGGAGAAAGCAACCATGCTCTTCCGAATCTTCCCGATCCTTGCCGTTTTAGTAATTGTATCTGCCTGCTCGCGCCCCGCAGCCGCCACCGAGGAGGGCGAACCCGAGCAGAATCCCTCCACGATTCTTTCCGTTGGTAGCGAAGCGCCGAATTTCACCGTCAGTGATGATGAAGGGAATACGGTTTCGCTGGCAGATTTTCGCGGTGACCGCAATGTGGTCCTCATCTTTTACCCCGCCAATGAAACACCCGGCTGCACCCGCCAGCTTTGTGCGGCGCGGGACGCATGGGACGAATATATCGAGCGCAACATCCAGGTCTTCGGCGTCAATCCCGCCAGCATTGCGGACCACAAATCCTTCCGCAACAACCACCAGTTTCCCTTCCCCCTCCTGGCTGATACAGACGGGGAGGTTGTCGCGAAATACGGCGCCCGTGGCCTGATGGGCCTGACGAAGCGGACTGTTTATGGAATTAATGCGGAGGGCCGCATTGTCTTCGCCGAGCGGGGAATGCCCGACACAAAAACGATCGTTGCCGCCTTCGACAGCTGATCAGTCGAGAATGAAGCGCGTGCCGGTCTTTCCGGCAAGGGCCTCCTGGGCCCTCCCACCCTCGGTGATGATCGCATTGCGCCCGCCGTTGCGGAGAAACCAGCAAACAGCCTCAATCTTTGGTCCCATACTTCCCGGCGGGAATTCGCCTTCTGCATGGAGTTTTTCCGCCTCCGACACGGTCATGGTGGAATAACGCTTTTCGCGCTCCGTGCGGAATCCGGTGCAAACCTGCTCCACCCCGCTGAGAATCAGCAGGGTGTCGATGCCAAGACGAACAGCGAGAAGGGCCGAGGTCATGTCCTTGTCGACGACGGCCTCGACGCCGATCAGATCCCCATCATCTGTCCGAATGGCAGGTATTCCTCCCCCGCCGCCGGCAATGACAATAATCCCGGCGTCCACGAGGGCGGAAATGGCGTCCAACTCCACAACCTCCATCGGCCTGGGGCTTGGGACCACCCGCCGCCACCCTCTTCTGCCCCGGTCTTCCTTCATCTGCCACCCACGGGTGGTGATCAGCATGGATGCCTCCTCCTGGGAGTAGGTCCGGCCAATAAATTTGGCGGGATCCTTAAAGCCGGGATCATCCTGCGCCACAAGCACCTGGGTGATGAGGGTCGCGGCGGTAAGATCAAGGCCCTGCTCGCGAAACAAGGCATCAAGAACCTGCTGGATCATGTACC
>JAFIGB010000382.1 GCA_020831705.1 Candidatus Sumerlaeia bacterium
GTTGGTGTGGATCGCCGTCATCAGGTCGGCCTCCAGGGGGATTGATCGCTCGGTCAGGTCGATGCCCCACCATGGTGTGCCATGTTCCACGCGCAGGGTGTCGAAGGCAAGAAAGCCGAGGGGGCGACCTCCGGCCTTTTCCACGGCTTCACGGAGGGACTTCCATGCGGAACTCGCGTCCTCGACGTCAAAAAGCAGAATCACGGAACCGAAGAAAAATTCGCTGACAAAAAGCTTCACCGTGATGCCTCCGAGCGTTCCCTCCGTTGCTTGACCGACCGTGGGCATGGGCAGATTCAGGGCACGGAGGATCTCCGTTCCCTTCGGCCCAACGAGGGCAAGGGATGCCCACCGATGGGTTTCGTCGGTGAAGGTGGCGTCCTCGGTGAAGACATATTTGTCCGCCACCGCTTGCAGGTAGCCCCCCCCAACGGCAGGTGGCGCGAGGAGGAGGCTTTCGTTTTCTGCGAGACGAAGCACCTCCAGGTCGGCCTCCATGCGGCCATCCCCACTGAGTTGGTTGGCGCGAAGGACGGTGCCCGGTTCGGACTCAATAATTCGCTGGCTCAACCGCCGATTGAGGTATTCCACGTGGTCGCTACCCGTGGCGTGAACCTTGGTGAGGAAACTGGCGTCGAGGAGGGCAATGGTGTTGCTGGCAGCTTTGTATTCCCCTTCGGGGTCGCCGTAATGAGCGGGAACCTCCCACCCACACAGGCCCATCATGGGGGATCCCGCATCGCGATGGAGGGTTGCGAGGGGGAGTTGCTTCAATTCAGCTGTTTGTTGGTCGGTCATCGTCGTCCTCCAGGGGGTCGTCGTCGAAGGTTGTGGCCTCGGACCAATCACCCGTGTGCATGGTGGTCGGTGGTCCGGGCGGTGTGACAAGGAAGTAGAGACACAGGGAAACAAAAAGGGGAAGAAGAATGCTGCCGAGCAGGAGAACCATCCAATAAAGAATCCCCATGGAGGGCTCCTCGGCGCGGACGATCAGGCCGAGGGCCGCAAAAAAAGGAAGGTTGGTAAACACCATCAGGTTTGCTGACCGGAGTGTCCGATCCTCGACATTGACTTCCTCCTCGGGATCCCCGCCCATGCGCTCCACCGCCCTGATTTCCCGCGCCGTCGTTATGAACTGACGCCCGACGGCATGGGAAAAAACGGCGTTTCCAATCATCATGCAAAAGAAGATACCGATGAAGATCTGGACTTTGAGGTTGCTCGAACCCAAGGGAACTCCTGTGGGGGAAGGGGGGATGGATGTGTCTTGGGGCACCACCGCGAGGTGGATATTCAGTCTCGGAGCAATTTTCGCGCTGCATTGGCCCACTTGCGGTTTGTACCGGCAAAAAAGTCGGCATCGTCACGGTGGGATTCCAGAAGGCGGCGCAACATCGCCTGGGCTTCCTGCTCCTGACCGTTCGCCATCTGAATGCGGGCCAGTTCGTAAAGGAATCGGGGGCGCTCCAGATAGGAGATGGCCTCGCGAAGCTCAAAGATGGCCCCCTCGACATCGCCAATCTGTTCAAGGGCCAGGGCGAGAAAGAGACGGGCGTCCCCCTGACTGTAACGGGGTTCGCTGTCGACAACAAACCGAAGATGGGCCGCGGCATTCTGGGGTTTTTCGAGTTGGAGCAGGCAGCGGCCAAGGTCCAGCTGGTACCGCAGGGAGGTATCATCGCGGTCCACAAGGATGCCCAGTTCCTCGACGGCCTGTTGCCACTTTTCGAGATCAATGAGGACCCGGTAAAGCTCCTCGCGGCGGGCGAGGATGTCGGATTCTGCAATCTGCTCGCGAAGGCGATCGGCCTTCGCCAGCAACCTGATGCGCTCGATTTCCTTCCCGATGGGGTCATTGAGCAGGAAGAAATTGACGAAGTAGACCGGAATGGCAACCGGTGGGAGAAAGAGAACGAACAGAAGCCACCAGTACGATTGCTCGCGGCGAAGTGTTTCAATGAGCGCCCATGTCCAAAGGACAAGGAGGGCAAGGAAGGTGGTGGGAATGAGAAATAGCAGGGGGATGCTCATGGTTGAGGCGGTTGTTCATTGGATTGCCGGAGGGCATTTCCGGCGTGGCAAATGAATCATCACCCAATACCCCCCTGGTCCCGCAACCGGGATTGCAGTGGGGGAATCCCCATTGGGTTATCATTCCGTGATGGGAGGCAGGGGGCTGTAAATTCCCAGGATTGCCACTCGCAGAGATCATGTTCCCACGTGGAGATCTGCGCAACATCCACTGTTGGGAAGATTTGTTGTTGGATTGATGCCATTGTTTTCAACATGCAAATAAAATGAAAGGGTGGCCCGTCAGTTGCTCCCCTTCAGCCCCGTGGACGGATTCGCCACGAAACCCAAACTGATAGAAATACAGCACGAATTCCGTTCATCTCTCTCACGTTGTAACCAACCAAATACAGGAGCATGTCATGAAACAGATTTCCGCAGGATTTCTTGCGGCGGGAATGTCTCTCGCCCTTGTCGGATTCGCCGGTGCAGACCCGGAGGTTCGTGTCGTCCACTTGTCCCCTGATGCCCCCGCAGTGGATGTCTTTGTCAATGGCACCCGGGCCATCACCGAGCGGGAGTTCCCCTCAAGCTCTGCATTCGTCCCGCTCACCCCGGGGAATTATGATTTTGTCGTGACACCGGCCGATGCCGACATTTCGACCGAAGTCCTGTCCTTCCTGGACGTGGATCTTGCAACAGGCAACCTTCTGACAGCCGTGGCCTACGATTCCCTGGCTGAAATATCAGGGCTTGCCTTCGTGGAGGATCGGGATGGTCTCGACCCGGGCAACACACGTGTCCGGGCTGTACATACAGCAACAGGTGTCGGGACCGTCGACATCCTGAACATCACGGATCGCGCTGCACGGACGGGTCCGGTTCTCTTCGGTGCCCTTGAATTCGGCTCCGCATCCTCCCCCCAGGACCTCCCCGCTGACAGCTATACAGTGGGCCTCGATATCGATCAATCCGGCACTGCCGAATATATCTTTGACCTTCCGGGACTTCCTGCCGGTGAACTGGTAAATGCATACGCAGTGAACGACAACGGCAGTGTGTTTCTCCTCGCCCAACTGGAATCAGGGGCGACCATTGCAATTCCCCCAGCGATCACTGACCTCGAAATCAACGAATTCGGAATCCGTGTTTTGCACTTATCACCCGATGCGCCCAATGTGGATGTTTTTGCAAACAGCACCGGGCCGGTCGTGAGTGATCTTCCCTTCCCCGCAGGAACCTCCTATCTCGCCGTTGAGGAGGGATCCTACACCTTTCAAGTTTCCGCCACGGGGACTGCTGCCTCAGCAAACGTCCTTGAAATCGGCCCGGCAACATTGAATGCGGGGATTTACTACACGGCAGCGGCCATTCGTGACCTGGCCAACATTTCGGGCGTTGTTCTCGTGGATGATTATACAACCCCGGCAACGGGTGAATTTGGTCTCCGGGTGATCCATGCGGGGGAAGGTGTTCCGGGCGTTGACGTCTACGCCCTTGACCCGGGCTCCTTCACCATTGATGGGGCACCCCTTGTTCCCGGTGGTCTTGAGTTGGGGGAATTCTCCTCCGCACTCGCCCTTCCCGAGGGTGCCTACCGCGTCGGCCTCGATGTCGGGCAAAATGGCTCCATCGACGTGGCCTTCAACCTGCCCTACATCCCGGCGGGATCCGTGGCCAATGCCTACGCCGTCAATGACGACGGCACGGTGTTTCTCCTCATCCAACTGAATGACAATCTGACCTCGGTGGTGCCTGCCCAAACACCTCCAACGGCAGTCAGCGACTGGCAGTCCTTCGAGTACTGAGGCCTTCCGGAGCGCCTAATGCCATGAAGTGCCCTACACACGGGCGGGAGCGGCAAAAAACGCTGTTCCCGCCCAATTTCCTTCTTCCGGGGCTGGTGATGGAAAAAAAGGGAGCGTCGCCATCTCCTACCCCTTGACAGGCGCGGTCTCGTTCGGGGACTCTCTCGGCCCTTCGCGCGATGGGCAACCATGGCCGCCCACGCGTGCGCCTTCCCTATTCGGGGGCGCCATCTAACAGACAAGGATACCAAGTCGCCATGTATGCAGTTCTTCGGCAGGGTGGTCACCAGTACGGGGTTCAGCCCGGAGAGGTGATCCAGATTGAAAAGTTGGACACGGCGGACGATGAGATCGTCCTGGAGGACGTTTTGGCCGTCCACGACGGCGAAACACTCACGCTGGGCGAGCCCCGCGTTGAGAATGCCGTGGTTAAGGCCAAGGTTCTTCGTAACGGCAAGGCCAAGAAAATCACCGTTTACAAGTTCAAGCGCCGCAAGGGTTACTCCCGCAAGCTCGGGCACCGTCAACCCTTCACGGAAATCAAGATCCTCTCCATCGCCGTTGATGGCAAGGAACTGGCCGCGGCCAACTGAGACGCAACACACGACTGATCACTTGAGGTAACTCAATCATGGCTCATAAAAAAGGTGTAGGTTCATCCAAGAACGGTCGCGACTCCAATTCCCAACGACGTGGAATCAAGGAGCCCGACGGCAAGCTGGTTTCCGGCGGCTCGATTCTCGTCCGCCAGGTTGGAAATCGCTGGTACCCCGGCAAGAATGCCGGTCAGGGCCGCGATTTTACCATCTTCGCCAAGGTTGACGGTGTGGTGCGCTACGAGCGCAAGAAGTCCGGCAAGGGCTACATCCACATTCTTCCCGCGGAAGTCGCCGCCGAGTAAACCTTGCGGGGACGCCGTTCCCGTTCAGTTCATCAACTTCCCCCCGAGGCCACTGGTTTCGGGGGATTTTCTCGTTTGTGGATCATTTTGGGTGTTTGGGGCGGATTTCCGTCACGGAGAACCAGCAACGCCCGCGAAGGGACGGAAACGCCCTGAAAAGCAGGCGGTCAAGGGCGAGGAGGGCACGCTCCACCCGGCGCTGGAGCCAGACCGATGGAAGCAGAAAATGGAAAACGCTCGCAAAAAAGGCCAAAAAGTAAATCCGATGGCATCGGGTGGTGTAGCCTGAAGCCCTGAAGGTCCGCCCCAGGGTGCGCAGGGATTTCCTGTCGAAGTAGTCGGTGATATTTTGCCAGATGTCCGGCGCGGCGATGCGGCGGTAGGCGTTTACGAAGGGATTGCCCGTCAGCGGTTCAATGAAGGTGGCCGAACCCCTGGGGGAAAGGGTTCGCACCAATTCCGCTGATGCGCGCCCAAGTTGGGTATGAATCAGGACCGATTTTGTAAACTGGCGGTCGAAGGCATGGGCCACAAAGGGGAGCTCCTCCGCCCCGCAGGCAATAAAAGACACCCGGTCAATGTACCCGGTACGCCGGATCAGTTCACGGGCCACCTTGAGGCGTTCCACACTGATGTCAGCGATGACGACCCGGGCGCCGGCCTCGGCAAAGAGAATGGCGTGGATGCCCAATCCACCACCCAGATCGAGGACGATTTTGTCGCCAAGGGGGTGAAGGAGGCGGATGGCGAGGCGGACATCGGCGCTTTCCGCCAGGTCAACCTCATGGCGCCAGTCGCTCCCCACGGCGTTGTCGGCCCCCAGATTGCGGGCATCGAGTGTCTGGTCCCAGTGGCGACGGTTTGCCGCACGTTTGTCATCGACTTTCGTGGATGGATTCACTTGCAGGGAACCCCGGTTGGCGGTTAAAAGAATATTTGGCCCACGGAAGACAACCCGGGCCCAAGACAGACAGGAAACCACAAGCACATGGCCCGGCGACAGGGAAAAAAACAGATCGACTTGCGCGACCCGCAATACTTCATCGACAGGGAGCTTTCCTGGCTGAAGTTCAATGAGCGTGTTGTGGAGGAGGCCGAGGATCCGTCAACCCCGCTGCTCGACCGCCTCAAGTTCCTCGGCATTGCGTCCTCGAATCTCGACGAATTCTTCATGGTCCGTGTTTCCGGGATTCAGGAGCAGCTTTCCGCCCAGGTGCGCCTTCGGACGGCTGCGGGATATACGCCCGAGGAACAATTCAACCACATTCACGAAGCCGCCCATCTCCAGTTGGAGCGGATATACAGCGTCTATCAGGACCAGGTTTACAGCGCCCTGGCGGAGGAGGGGATTGTCCATGTCTCCACTGAAAGCCTTTCCCGGAATCAGCGCCGCTTTTTGAAGGACTTCTTTCACCGGGAGGTCTTCCCGGCCCTTACACCCCTGGCGGTGGATTCCGGCCACCCCTTCCCCCATCTCCGCAATCTTTCCCTTAACCTGGCCGTTCTCCTCCAGCCGCCAAGGAACTACCGGTTTTCCATCGCAGACACCCTCTTCGCCATCGTCCAGGTGCCGAGCGTCATCGATCGCATCGTTGCCCTGCCAAACCGCCGGGAAAACATCTTCGAGTATATCCTCCTGGAGGAGGTGATTGCCAGCGAGCTGAACCTTCTTTTCCCCGGCATGAAGGTGAAGGAAATCTGCAGCTTCCGTGTCACCCGGGATGCGGACATTGAGTTCGCCGAGGAGGAGGCGGACGACCTTCTCAAGACCATTGAGGAGGAGCTGCGGGGACGTGAGCGCGGAAGCGCCGTGCGTATTGACATCGCCGCCACGGCGGGGGAGGCAATCCTTGCGGAACTGCTTGAGGCAACCGGGCTGGAGGAAAGGCATGTCTATCGGCTCAACGGCCCCATTGACCTCGCCGAAGTTGCCCGCATTGCCAGCCGTATAGACAGATCGGAACTTTCCGAGCCCTCCTTTGTTCCGGCGCTGAGGGAACCCCTGCGCACGGAGAAGGTCGTGGTTCGTGCCGTCAGCCGAAAGGATATCCTCCTCCATCACCCCTACGAGGCATTCTCCCCGGTGGTGGACTTCATTGAGCAGGCCGCCCAGGATCCCAATGTCCTCGCCATCAAGCAAACCCTTTACAGGACCAGCGGCGACTCGGCCATCGTCAAGGCACTCATGACGGCGGCGGAAAATGGCAAACAGGTCGCCGCGCTCATGGAGCTCAAGGCCCGCTTCGACGAGGAACGAAACATCGGTTGGGCGCGCCAGATGGAAAAGGCGGGCGTCCATGTGGTCTACGGACTGGTCGGCCTCAAGACCCACGCGAAGGTCTGCCTGGTGGTGCGTCGCGAGGCGGGGGGGATCCGCCGCTACGTGCATTTGGGAACGGGAAACTACAACCCGAACACCGCGCGTCTATACACCGATCTTGGCCTGCTGACCTGTGACCCGGAGTTGTGTGATGATGCCACGGCGCTCTTCAACCTGTTGACGGGCTACTCAAGGATGCCCGACTGGAAGAAGATGATCGTCGCCCCCATTAACATGCGGGAGGTCTTCATCGAGATGATCGAGGAGGAAAAGCCGAAGAAGTCAAACGGCCGGATCCTTGCCAAGATGAACTCCCTCGTCGACATGGAGATCATCACGAAGCTCTACGAGGCCAGCAGGGCGGGTGTCACCATCGACCTTGTGGTTCGTGGGATTTGCTGCCTTCGTCCCGGCATTCCCGGAGTTTCGGAAAACATCCGTGTCTCCTCCATCGTGGATCGCTTTCTGGAGCATTCCCGTCTCTTTGTTTTCGGCCAGGGTCCCGCCCAAAAGGTCTATCTTTCCTCGGCCGACTGGATGCCGAGAAACCTGAATCGCCGGGTGGAATGCGCCTTCCCCATTGAATCACCGGAATTGAAGAATCGCGTGGTGGAGGAAATCCTCGGCCTCGCCCTCCAGGACAACGTGAAGCGGCGGGAACTTCAGCCCGACGGGAATTACGTCCGGGTCCAGATGCCACAAGGGGCAACACCGTTGCGATCCCAGGTGGCGCTTCTCTCCCTTGAGGCGGGATTGCGCGAGGAAACCAAGGCCGCCCAGGATTCCCCCCAGGAGATGCTGGGCACCCCGGTCACGCCCCCGAACCTGGACCTTCCGATAAGCGTCCCACCGGAGGCCCCCACCCAAAAGGTGGAGGAAAACGGAAAACTGCCAAAATCCAGGAAGCCCGCCGAAAAGAAAAAGGGAAAGAAGAAGGCCACCACCGGAGGCGGATCGGAATGACATCGAATTGTCACCTCGGGCGCCGTTCCCGTGACATTTCCTTTACAGGGTGAATCCCGATTGCCGCCCGGGGGGGAGGGTCAAGACCCTATTCCCCGGCGTGCGGACTCCTCAACCACCCTCCTCACCGCACAAAGGGAGCAATGATACATGGCTGAACTTGTCCTCGTTGTTGATGATGAAGAGGATCTCGCCGACCTTGTGATTTTTAATCTGGAGCGCAACGGCTTCACCACTCTCAAGGCCCTCAATGGGCGCGACGCCCTTGCCCTTGCCGTGGAACATTCCCCAAAGCTCATCGTTCTGGACCTGATGCTTCCCGATGTCGATGGCCTCGAAGTTTTCAGGCGCCTCAAGAAGAACGACAAAACTGCCTCCATTCCGGTGGTCATGTTGACCGCCAAGGCCGATGAGGTGGATCGCGTTGTCGGGCTTGAACTGGGCGCCGATGATTACGTCACCAAGCCGTTTTCCCCCCGCGAGGTGGTCCTTCGGGTGAAGGCGATCCTGCGGCGCGCCGTTTCCCCTTCCGAGGCCACTGCCAAGCCCATTGAGTTCGGCCCCGTCCGCATTGATGCCGAGCGCTTCGAGGTCTATATCGAGGGGGAGAAAATCATTCTGACCTCGACGGAATTCAAGCTCCTCCACGAATTGCTGGCACGCCGCGGCAAGGTTCTGACCCGCAAGCACCTCCTGGAAAACGTCTGGGGTTACGTGCAGAATGTGACCGACCGCACCGTGGACACCCACATCAAGCGCCTGCGCCAGAAAATTGGCCCCGCCGCTTCGGCTTACATTGAAACGATCCGCGGTGTTGGGTACCGTTTTGCTGACTCCCATCGCTCGCCCCTTGACTACGATGTCATGATGGACGACGACGATGAAGGAGAAGAAATTCAGGGTACTGATCCCAACTGATTGAATTGCAAAACGAACTTTTCATTCTGCTGATTGGCATCCTCCTTGGCGCCCTGGTCATGTGGGGGGTGCAATACATGCGCATTCGCCGCCTCAGGAGCAACAACCGCAACTGGATGCGCCTGGCAAAAAAGCTCCTGGGCAGCCCGAATTTTTCCACCGCCGGTTATGATCCCTACCAAAAAAATCAGGTCTATTTCGAAACCGCCGAACAGCTGACCGCTGATCTGAGGCGCTTTGATGAACGACTCAAGGCGGTCCTTAATACCATGACCGAGGGGCTCGGGCTTTTGGAGGAATCGGGGCGCGTCGTGCTTTGCAATCCTGCCTTCACCGACATGTTCCACGCCAAGCCCGGTTCCCAATTGGAGGGAAAGGTCTTCCAGCAGGAATGCGCCAGGGACTTTCAGGCTGCTGTTGATGCAGCCCGTCAGACTCAAAAGGTCACCACCGCCGAGCTGCGCCTCGCCACCACCCCCAACCGGGATCTCTTTGTCACCATCCGCCCCTACGAGGACGAAACCATCCGGCAGGGCTTCATTCTCACTGCCATGGATATCACCAATCGCAAGCAGGTGGAACAGATGCGCACCGAGTTCGTCGCCAATGTTTCCCACGAACTGCGCACCCCCCTCGCTGCCATTCTTGGGTACGTGGAAACGATGGTCGAAGTTGGTGACGGCGACGATTTCCCCTACGCACGCTTCATCAAGATTATCCACCAGCATTCCCTTCGTCTCAATGCACTCATTGAAGACCTTCTGGTGCTTTCAAGGATTGAATCCCGGGGCACTCAATTAAATCTCCAGTCTCTTCCCCTGGCCAATGCCGTGGAACAGACCATCACGACCCTTTCCACCGCGGCGGACAAGAAGGACGTCACGATCCTCAATGCCCTTCCCCCGCTTCTCCCGGATGTGCGGGCCGACCAATCCTCGCTGGAGCGAATCCTGATCAACCTGGTGGATAACGCGATCAAGTATTCCGAGGACCGATCGGAGGTTCAGATCACCGCGCGGGTGCAGTCGGGCGAGGTCATCGTCATGGTCCGCGACCAGGGTGTTGGCATTCCTGCTGAGGATCAAAAGCGGGTGTTTGAGCGGTTTTACCGTGTGGACAAGGCACGTTCGCGCCAGGCAGGGGGAACCGGCCTCGGCCTTTCCATCGTCAAGCATCTCGTCCGCTCCCAGGGAGGGGAGATCTGGGTGGACTCCACGCCGGGCAAGGGCTCGACCTTTTCCTTTTCCCTCCCCATCGCCAACAGGACCGAGGACCGTCGCCAACCAGCGGTGGACTCCCCGGCTGTGGGCGGCTAGACAAACCCCATCCGTCCCCTCGTGATAGACATTGTAAGGTCGGGAAAACGTCAGCTCACCAGGTCGACGGTAACATGGATCAGGTTGGGAATATAGCAACCAACAATAAAATAGACGGCCAGGGAGAAGTTGTGCAGGAGGAGGTCAGCTCCTCCCCCTGGCACCGACCCCTGAATACCTCCGGGGCCGTATTGCGTCCAGAGATGGGCAAATACCATCCCAATGACGAGGACAACCACCGTCAGGTAAACAAGGCGCGTTGCCGTGCCGAAGAAGATATTGTGCGAGACACCGCGGTGGCGGAAGAGAAGGTGGTAGGGCCACCAGATAAACCGCACGGTTCCCCAGCGGTGGGAGTGGGAGCTTTTGCGCAGGTCGAGGTCGGGACTGAGCAGGAACATCGAGAACACGAATCCAACGCCGAAGACGAGAAGGTGCTCCCAGCGAATGAATGCGGGAAGGTGTCCGCCCCCCTTTGCCATGATTGATGTCGTGAGAACGATGCCACCGGCGAAGGCCTCGATGGCGAGATGGGTGCTTCCTTTGGCCAACGGACATTGCTCCGGATCGGGAAATCAAAACAGCCATAACCAGCGAACATAATTGGCCCGATGCTCATGAACAACAGCAACCAAAATGACCTTCATTTCGTGCACGGTTCTATTTGACTTCGTAGATCGGGGAGTGCTGGGAATACAACCCACGCGCGGCGTGCCGGTTCGCCCCTTGTCCTGATGACATGCCGCCGCCATACTCTGATCACGGGGTCATGATCATGAAAAAAATCCTTCTCCTGCTCGTTCTGGCTGGTGCGGTTGGTTCCGCCGCCTGGATCGGGCTCACCAGGGACGCCTCTGCGGAGGCCCGCCCGGAAGTCCTCGAAAAAATCGCCCTCGCCGAGCGTTTCCTCGAAAGACAAAACCCCGCCAAGGCACTTGAAGCCATCCAGGAAGTCAAGGATGCCGGGTATCAGTTGGGGGAACGTGGTTCGTTTGTTCACCTCAAGGCACTCGATGCGAAGGGGCGTCATGGTGAAGCTGCCAACGCTGCCGAGCGCTTCCTGAAGGCCCATCCGAACTCCGAGCATGCCCGGGGCGCGAAGATCATCCATCTTTCCGCCGAGCTTGCCTCCTCCGGTCTTACACGGCCTGACCTTCAGGCCACCGCCGAAGAGTTCCTTCGTGAAAATTCGGATACACCCGGTGCCGGACGCCTGCAGGTTGCCCTGGCACGCCTTGAACTTGGCCTTGGGGACTACACAGCCGCCGAGCGTCGCCTTTCGGGTGTTCTCGATCGCGCCGACAAGGATGCCGATGTCTTCCAGCTCGCCAGTGCCCTGGGCGAGGCCAACATGGAACGCCTTTTCTCGCGCACACCCGGGCCGGATGACACTGTCTATACCGTCAAGTCCGGCGATACCATCAATCGCATCGCCAACAGCCACGGCATCACCGAGGAGCTGCTCATGGGCGTCAACGGGATCTCCGATCCCCGCCGCCTCCGTGTCGGCCAGCAATTGAAGGTCCCCAACGTGTCCTTCTCGCTCCACGTGGACATCGGCACCAACCTGATGGAACTGCGCAACCACGGGCGCTTCTTCAAGCTCTACTCCGTCCGCACGGGACGTGAGGAAGGCACCACCCCCACGGGAACCTTCCGCGTGCTCAACAAGAAGCGTGACCCCACATGGAGGCCGGGAAATGGATATGTCTATCACCCCGGTGATCCCAACAATGAACTCAGCACCCGCTGGATGGCCTTTCAGGGCGACATCCTGGGGATCCACGGGACCATCCATCCCGAGACAGTTGGCGATTACGCCAGCAACGGATGCGTCGGCATGCTTACCGAGGAAGTCGAGGAGCTTTTCGACATGATCACCGTCGGTACACCGCTGGAGATCAAGGGAGTCCGTGACCTTGAGCGCCACCGCGTCATTCCTTCCCCGGGTCTGACACCTCCCCGGGAGATGGCCTCCAACTAAGCAGTCACCAAAAACCTGAAGAATGGAAACACCGGCGCCGATTTCAGCGCCGGTGTTCCTTTTAGTGGGGCGTTTTATTAGAAAAGGGTACAGATCGGCCATTTTCCCTTGAATATCTGATACCTCCTGGCGCTCCATCCCGGTCCCGGGG
>JAFIGB010000392.1 GCA_020831705.1 Candidatus Sumerlaeia bacterium
AACGGCATCCCCCACCCCGACCATTTCCCCCACACCGACACCAACGCCCATTCCCGGCGCTCCGGTCCCCCTGGAACCAGCCGATGGGGCGGATTTTGGTGCCGAGGAGGTATTCCTCCGCTGGGCTGCCCTTGAGAATGCCCAAAGTTATGATGTCAGGGTTCTGCGCAGCACGAGCCCCTTCCCTTCAATAAACACCACTCCCAACCTGTTCTTCCGCCTGCCGCCCCCCCACCAGCGCCAGACGGTGGAATGGCAGGTTCGTGGGAATCTGGAAGGTGGCGGAACCTCGCCCTGGTCGGCCCCGAGAACATTTACCTTCGGCCCCGACCCCACGCCAACGCCCACGGCAACACCGTCGCCGACACCAAGCCCGTCGCCCACGCCAACCGCCTCACCGACTCCCACGGCTTCGCCCACGCCATCCCCGTCGCCGACCCCCACACCGGTGGTACCATCCCCCGCACCGCCGACCTTGCGCCCCGCCCTTACCGTCGATGTCACCGAAGTGTTGCTTCCGGACGACGGGCCTGTTGAGTTCATCTACACGTGGCAACTGGAGGGGGATGAATCCATGGTAATCACCCGTGGGCCTGTCGATTCTCCCACCAATACCTTGCGCTACGGCGAGGATGGGGTTACTTTTACCGCAGGAGATGTGTGGATCGTCTCCGTGGTGGCGGTTGACCGCTTTGGCCAGGAAAGTGCTCCCGCAACCGGAACGTTCCTCATTGAGGACGCCGTGAGGGTTCGCTTCAACGGATTCATCCTCGAGTAAGCCCATTTCAAAACGGAGCCACCCCATCGACGTGACTTCAACGGCAACCATCCCGACCAAAAATCGACCCGCCACCAATGCGGGGCAGATTCTTGTGGATAACCTGGAAAAGGTCATCCTGGGGAAGCGCGAAGTGTTGACCGAGGTGGTGGCTGCCTTTCTCGCCGGTGGTCATGTCCTTCTGGAGGATGTTCCCGGCACCGGCAAGACAACGCTGGCCCGTGCCCTTGCGCGGTCCCTTTCTGCGACCTTTCATCGGGTCCAATTTACTCCCGACCTGCTTCCCAGCGATTTGACCGGGGTGTCGCTCTTCAACCAGAAGAGCGGCGAGTTTGAATTCCGCCCCGGCCCCCTCTTTGCCCAGGTTGTGCTCGCCGACGAGCTCAACAGGGCCACACCGAGGACGCAAAGCGCGCTCCTTGAGGCGATGGAGGAGCGCACCGTTTCCGTTGATGGGGAAACCCATCAGCTTCCGCGTCCCTTCTTTGTCATCGCCACCCAGAACCCCGTTGAGCAGCACGGGGTGTATGACCTTCCCGAAGCCCAGCTTGATCGGTTCATGATTCGCACCTCTCTTGGCTACGCAACCCGTGGCGAGGAGCGCCGCATGGTGGAATTGCAACGAACGGCACCGCTGCTGGAGACGATCACATCGGTTCTGAATGCCAATGCGGTTCTCCAGGCGATGGGCGACGTGCGGGAGGTTACTGTCGAGCCGAACGTGGTGGACTACATGGTGCGCCTTGTTGGTGCGACGCGCGATCACGGAGATGTGTCCCTGGGGGCGAGTGCCCGGGGATCGATTGCGCTGCACCGGCTTTGCCAGGCCCATGCGTGGGTCACCGGAAAACCCTTTGTCACCCCCGACCTCGTGAAGCGGCTGGCGCCTGTGGCGCTGGCGCATCGTCTGATGCTGCGGCCGCAATCGCGTTTGGGCGGGGTTACCGCGAACCAGGTGGTGGCGGAAATCCTCGGCCGGGTCGAGGTGCCAGTCGTTCGCCTCCATGGTTCCAGCGACTGATCTATTTTTGGAGACAACAACATGTGGATTTTAGGAACCCGTCCCATCAGGGCCATTGCCCTGGCGGCCCTGGTGGCCGTCCTGTCGGTGGGTCATGCAAAAGAGAACCAGAAGCTCGTCCCCATTACCGGCGACGAGGGCCACGACGAGGCGCTTTACGATGCACTTGCCGAGTATCGCGCCGGGGTGGCCGAACTTGACCAGCCCATTGGCCTTGCTGAGGAAACACTTCCCTTCGCCTCGCGCCACCTTGAGCTTGGTGCCTGGATCACCGATTGTCTATACAGCTATATGAATCGCCATCTGGACGAGCGCATCGACCTGGTGATGATCAACCGCGGCGGAATACGCACGGCGCTTCACGCGGGGGCAATCTCGACCAATAACATCACGGAAATCCTTCCCTTCGAGAACAGCCTTGGCTGGATTGAATTCAGTGGCGAGGACCTCCTTGAGCTCGCCGCCCATCTGGCGAGCCGCGAGGCGAGCAACCCGATTTCCGGCGCGAGGATCCATCACGATGCGGACCTTGGACTCGTTCGCATGGAAATCCGCAATGACGAGGGCGTCTATACGGAGGTTGATCCCGAGGGTACCTACCTGCTCGGCACGATCAACTTTCTGGCGTCCGGTGCTGCTGGGTTTGGCATCCTCGCCGAGCGCGAGTTCCACGACACCGGCGTCATGATGCGCGATGCGGTGATCGAGGAGGTTCAATTGATATCCGCCCGGGATGAGGTCGTCCGCATCCCCGAGGATTACCGTCGTTACATCACCGTCGAGGAAAAGGAGGCCGTGACAGCGCCATGAAATTGACACGCAGAAACTTTCTGGCCGCCGGTGCACTGACCGTCGGCGGCATGGCGGCGGGATTCCCCGTCGCATTACCGGCACGCCCTGCCAGCGCGTTACGCCTGGTGGTGCTGCATACCAATGACGTCCACTCCCACCTGGAACCGATGAACCGCGGCCCGAATCGTGGCCTTGGCGGGGCACCGGCCAGGTCGGCGTTTATCAACAGGATGCGCGAGAAACACAAGCACGTGCTTCTTCTTGACGGAGGGGACATCCTCCAGGGAACCCCGTACTTCAATCTATACGGCGGCGAGGCGGAATTCCTGGCGATGAACCATGTGAAGTACGATGCGGGAACGATCGGCAACCATGAGTTCGACAACGGTGTCGAGCATTTGGGAATGCTGATCCGTGACAAGGCGAAGTTCCCCTTCCTGAACTGCAATTATGGCACGGAGGGAACCCCCCTGGAGGGCCTGACCCGTGAGTATCTCATCGTGGAGAAGGAGGGCCTTCGCATCGGCCTGATGGGGCTTGGTATTCGCCTGGAGGGACTGGTCTCGCCGGAGCACTTTGGCGATGTCCAGTACCATGACCCGGTGGAGAACGCCCGCCGCGTCGCCCGGATCCTGCACAATGATGAGAATTGCGACTTCATCATCTGCCTCTCACACATCAACCTCATGGCCCGCCACGAACGTGACCATGGCAACGAGCCGGGTGACCGTGATGTTGTTGCCGAGGTCCCCGAGATAGACGTGGTGGTGGGCGGCCACAACCACATCTTCATGGGGCACCCGGAGGTGCGTTTCCGTGGTCGCGGTGCCGGCCCCGGATATGTGCTTCAGGCTGGTTGGGGTGGCACCCACATCGGCATGGCCCAGTTTGATGTGTATGGTCGCGGGAAGCGGGAACTCGTCCAGGGTGGCCTGTGCGGCGTGGAAAACGCCACGGCCTAGGGCGCGACCTTTTTCCCTTTTCACCTCATGAATCCTCCGCCATGATCCGCCCCATCACGGGAATTACCCGGGGGCGGTGTCATGGCGGTTCGGTTTCTCATTGGTCGGGCGGGGACGGGCAAGACACACCATTGTCTTGACCGGATCACGTCTGCCTGTCGGCAGGATCCCCTCGGGCCGCCGATTATTTTTCTCGTTCCCGAGCAGGGTTCCTACCAGGCGGAAAAGGCGCTGCTGACCTTCAGCGATCTGAAGGGCCTCACCCGTGCCCAGGTTTTGAGCTTCACGCGCCTTGCCGATTTTGTCTTCGCCCGGGGTGCTGCGCCCCGTCTTCCCCGCCTGACCCAGGCCCATCGCCGTGTGATCGTGATGCTGTTGGTCAGCCAGGCCCGCCGCGAGGATCCCGAGGGCATGGCAGCGGCACGGGGCATTGAGGACGCCCTTCTCGACTTCATCGCGGAAACACGCCAGCAGGCTGTCGATCCGGAGGATATACGTGTCGTCATCGGGACGCTGCTTTCCGGGAAGGGTCATGCCACGCCACTGACAGCACGGCTCCTGGCGGACAAGTTGGCCCGCCTGACGGAACTCCTTGAGGGCTACCGGAACTTCTCCCGCGATCGTTTCCAGGACCCCGAGGACAGCCTTGTCCATCTTGCCACACAGATCATTTCCGCACCCGCCCTCCAGGGGGCGGATATATACGTGGATGGATTTACCGGCTTCACTCCCGTGGAGGAGAAGATCCTCCTGGCCCTCGCGCGCCGTGCCAGAACGCTGTCTATATCGATATATGGTGATCCGGGAAGAAGCCGTGTCCTCCTGGAAAACCGCAGGATCCGCCGCCATGCTGTTTTCCAGCCCGTCGAGGAAACCCTCTCCGATCTGGTGCGCCTCTTCGACGGAAACCAGGTGAAGATTGACAAGCCGGTGTATTTCGATGACCCCACCCCTCCCCGGTTTCGGGCCGGTGGGATCGTTGCGGTCGAGCACCATTTCTTTTCCTCCCGACCCCATGAACAAACCGATGGCGGGGGGGTCACCTTCCATGAATCGCGAACGACGCGCGAGGAGGCCCGTGAGGCGGTGGAACTGGCGGCGGAATGGATGCGTCGGCACGGCTGGAAGCCGGGCGAAATCGGCATCATGACCCGCGACCTGGAGGAGTATGCAGCCCCCCTTTCCCAGGCCCTCAGAACCCTTCGCATTCCCCACTTTATAGACAGGGCACAACCCCTTGCGGTGCATCCCTTCGTCACGGGAATCATGGCGCTTTGTCGCGCCACCCTCATCCCGGGTCGGGATTTGACGAGACATCTCATCGATTTCGCCAAGTCGGGACTTCCTCCCATTCCCCGGCGCGAACTGGACCGTCTGGAATATGAGGTCACCCAGCACCCCCGGCGCCCCTCCGAGTGGTTTTCCGACGACTCGTGGGTCCCCCCCCCGCCCCGTTCGCCGATGGATGATGACAACGAACAGGGTCGCGAGGTGGATTCCTTCACCGCTGTTATAGACACGACGCGACGGGCGCTTGCCGCCGAGGTGATGGCCCTGCGCCATGCCATTGGGGAGGATCACCGCAATCAGGGACCGCTTGATTCGTTTCTCAAGGCTGTTGCATTGCGTCTGGTGGCAATGGCGGGAAGTCGACCACTTTCGGACCTCGACCACCGCATCCTGGAGCGGATTCTGGAGATGCTCGCCATCGCCGTGGAAACCGCCGGCAGCGAGATTGTTGGATGGGACACCGCCCTTGAATTATTGCAGCGTCTACTCGGCGACCTGACCCTGCCGCGCATTCCGCCAATGTCGGGTGAATTGTTTGTCGGCCAGGTGGATAGATCCCGCCAGCCCCCGTTGCGCGGGGTGATTCTCCTCGGCCTGGCGGAGGGGAACTTCCCGCGGGTGATGATGAACCACTCGCTGGTCAATGATGGGGAGCGGGACCTGCTGGAGAAGTCGGGGCTGCGACTGCGTCCCTCCGGAAGGCGTCAATTTGAACGCGAGGCAATGCACGCCTACCGGGCGATGACGAGTGGGTCCGAATGTCTGGCGCTGTTCCGCCCGAGGGAAAACAGCCAGGGCGAGGCGATTCCCGCAGGAGCATTCTGGGAGGACCTTCGTGGCGTCCTTCCCGGGGTGCCGGTCACCACCTTCCCAAGGCGGGACGACCCGGAACGGGCATGGCTGCACCGGGAATTGGTGGCGGCTGCGTTGCGCCAGGGCGCGGGAACCCATCTCGATCCTTTTGCGCAGACCGGGATGGTCATGCCACTCCTGAGCCGATTCCTGGGGATGTCCGGATGTTCCCGTGTCTATACGGAAGCCACCTGGAATAACAGTGCGACACTTTCCCCCGAACTGCTTGGTGCGTTTCATGGGGAGCGCGTGAGTGTCAGCGCAACGCAGCTGGAGTCCTTCGCCCGATGCCCCTACCAGCACTTCCTGAAGTACATGCTTCGCCCGGCGGAAACGTTGCTGCCCCGTTTTGAGCGGCGCGATGCCGGGAATTATTTCCATGCGGTCCTGCGCCAATTCACCCAGCTCCTTCGGGAGCGGGACCTGGCCGGTGCGTCGCTGAACAAAGAGGAAATACTGGATGTTCTGGAGGAAGCCCGGGAGGAGCCCGCGCGGCGCCTGAATCAGACGGGTCTCCTCGATGGTGGCGGGGGG
>JAFIGB010000394.1 GCA_020831705.1 Candidatus Sumerlaeia bacterium
AATCCGTAATCAGGGCCATCCCCCTTCCCGTCAACAATCACCTGCCATTGGTCCTGTTTGACCTCGCGGGTGCCGGAAATGGCGAGCAGTGCCGACGTTTTCCCCGCACTCGGTGCCGGTGGCGTCCAGTCCGGATCGCCCAACTCCCTGAATTCAGGAAGTTGGTCAAAGTTGTGCATCGAGGAATCTGGGAGATCTTTTTCCGTCGCTTCAAACTTGAGGAGAAATAACTGGGAGGCGGAGTCGGACTTTTCCCCGACCAACGTAAACGATGCCGGGAGAATCGACGGGAGCCCCAGCAGGATCGCCATGGGAATTGCGGCAAGAAGAAGGAAGGTACGTTCCATGTAAGTCTCAAGCACTCAGTGGGGGAGAAGTTGGCGGGGACACATATTGCGCCCGCACAATAAGTGGCAATAAAAGTGCCTTTCCTCCCCATGCCCCGTCAATTGGAGTTCTGGGGGTTCGAACCTTCGCGGTCATTGAACTCAAGGACAGATCGCACTTTTGCCCAATCCGAGATGCCCCGGATCCCTTCAAGTAGAGGGCATTCTCCCCACTCACCAGTAAAAAAAGGCCAGGAGCAAAATGCCCCCGGCCCTGGATACTGGTTTCAAGTTCCGCGTAGTCCGGCCCCTCATTCGCCGAAGCCTTGGCGAAGAGGACCCGTCCGCCGTAGCCTTGGCGAAGGCGGATTACCGCATTGCCGCGGCACGGAACCCGATGTTGCTTAACCGGTCCGTTGGCATGTGGCCGGCGCGACTGGCCGACCGGATTTGCGAGACGGTACTATTGTAGCCACCGCCGCGGATCGCGCGGGCCGAGGCCGATTCATTTCCGGTAGGATCGGTGAGTGGACCGGCAGGGTAGTGTCCATACCCGTCAAAGCACCACTCGTACACATTTCCGTGCATGTCATGGAGACCCCAGGCGTTGGCTGGTTTTAGGCCGACGGGGTGGGTGGAGCCCCCTGCGTTGTCGCAATACCACATATTGTCGTCGCGGTCCGGCGTTGTACCGCAGGTTTCATTATCTGTGGGGTGCAATCCGTCGCCGAAACTGAACCGCGTCGTCGTTCCCGCGCGGCAGGCGTATTCCCATTGGGATTCCGTTGGAAAGCCGACTGTTCCCGGCTCTGTCATTGCCGTATTCAGGTCCGCCAACCACGACTGAATATCGTTGTGCGAGACGCGGTGCACCGGGCTGTTCCCGCCGGGGAAATCCTGCGCCTGCGGAAAGCCCTGAATCGCCTCCCATTGATTCTGCGTCACCTGCGTCTTTCCCAGGTAGAAGTCCTGGCTGAGAGTTACCTCGTGCTGGACCTCGAGTGAGTGGCGAGATAATTCAGTCACCGGCGAGCCCATGATAAACGTCCCCGCCGGAATGCGGATGAGGTCCATGGTAACCAGGGGCGATTCCTGCAACTCAACCGTCCAGGTGTCCTGATAGAAGTTGGAAAAGGAGACGGCGGCGGTTGCGGGGCTTTTCAAGACTGAAGCCGCGATCATACCGCCGGTGCCGGTGATTTCAAGTGTGTACTCGGTGGGCGATATGGCGGTGAAGGTGCCCTTCGCCGCACCGGTCAGGGTGATGTCATCAACATCGAAGTTCGACACCGCACTATCGAAGGTGAACGCCAGTGTCTGCGTGGCCGTCTGATGGACGGGCTCAGTCTCGTTGCTAGTGATCGTCAGCGGCATTGGCCGCACTGCAAGGGCACGGAACCCGATGAAGCTAGCCCTGCCAGACGGCGTGTTGCCGATGCGCTGGGCCGACCGGCAGCTCCGGGCGTCGTAGAGCCAGCCGCCCCCGCGAAGCACGGGATTCGTGCCTGATGCAGGCCCCGTTGGATCGGTCACTGGTCCCGTGGGATAGGTCCCGAACCAGTCCGCACACCATTCCCACACGTTGCCGTGCATGTCGTGCAGGCCCCAGGCGTTGGCTGGTTTCTGGCCGACGAGTTGGGTTGAACCTCCAGCGTTCCCGCAGTACCACATGTTATCCGTGCGTTCGGTGGTTGTGCCGCAGTCTTCGTCATTCGTTGGGTGCAATCCATCGCCGAAATTAAACCGCGTCGTTGTGCCCGCGCGGGCCGCATATTCCCACTGCGATTCGGTGGGTAGGGCGAACGTCCCCGGTTCGGTCATCGCCGTGTTCAAGTCCGACAGCCACGACTGAATGTCGTTGTATGATACCCGATGAACAGGCATGTTGCCGCCGGGGAAGTCCTGCGCTTGAGGAAAGGCCTGAATCGCCAGCCACTGCGCCTGCGTCACCTGCGTTTTGCCCAGGTAGAAGTCCTGGCTGAGGGTCACCTCGTGCTGGGTCTCGTTCGAATTGCGTGCGAGTTCATCCTGCGGCGAGCCCATGATGAACGTTCCCGCCGGGATACGGATGAGATCCATGGTAACCAGGGGCGATTCCTGAAGCTCAACCGCCCATGTATCCTGATAGAAGTTGGAGTAGGTGGCGGCATCGGTGAACGTCGGACCAAAGTTGGCCGGGACGTTCACCTCTATCAAACCGCCCTCGCCGGTCAGCTCCAATGTATAGACGGAACCGGAGCCGGAGAATGTGCCCTTAGTGGCATTGGTCACGGAAACCGTGTCGGCATCAAAGCCGGTGACGTCATCGCCAAAGGTGAAGGTCAGCGTTTGGTTCTGGGTTTCAGAGATGGAGTCCTCCGCCAGGGTGCTGGTGAGGGTGAGGGAAGTGGATTCCGCATCATAGCTCCACAAATCCCCCGCAAAGGCATTCCCTGCCGCGTCGGTGGTGGAACCACCAGCGAGAGCGACCGTGATCAGGCCCCCCCCCGGTTCTGTGAATCCGCTAAAGGTGTAGGGGTTTGACCCGGTGACTGTCGTGGCGGGTGAGCCCTCGACTGTCAACTGCCCTGCGGTGAGGTTGATCACCTCCTCAGTAAAGATCACCACAATCTCGTCAAGGGAAGTAATGATCGCCTGGTCGGCGGGATTGGTGGAGACGACAGTGGGGGCCGTGGTGTCGAAAACCCAGCCAAAACCGGCTGCTGCTGTCGCACGACCGCTGGTGCCCGTGGCGGCGCCTGTCAGGACAACGATGCCAACAGTACCCTGCTCCTCAGCCGTCACATCCACTGTATAGACATCCGGGGAAACGGTGGTGAAGTTGGAGAGTGTTCCATTGTTCACGTTGATGCCGGTCTCGTCAAAGCCGGTGACATCCTCGCCGAAGGTCAGCGTGATCGTTTGGGTTGCCTCATTGGTCGGCTCATTCTGATCCACTGGGGCGGTGAGGGTGAGGGGAACATGGTCACGGACTGCAAGGACACGGATCCCGATGTTGAAGTTCCAGCTAGAAGGCGTGAAGTTGTTGCGCCGGGCCGACCGGCAGATCTGGGCGTTGCTGTTCCAGCCGCCGCCGCGAAACACGCGGCTCGAGCCCGATGAAGGCCCCGTGGGATCGGTCTTGGCATTAGCGGTGTAACCGCCAATCCAGTCGTGGGACCACTCCCACACACTGCCCGCCATGTCGTAGGCTCCCACCGGGGAAGGTGAGTCCTCCGTTAGGATATCTCCGTTGGGGGAAATGTTGACACCATCGTACCATCCAACCGGAGTTGTGAAGGGCGATGCACTCAAACCCATGGGGTTGTTGGAGTCAAATGTGGCGCGGCTCTCGTCGATGGTATCGCTGGAGGTTCCGTATATGAATCGGGTTGTATAGTCCAGGGACCATGCGGCAGCCCGCTCCCATTCCGATTCCGTGGGGAGGCGATAGCTGGCGACATACTGAAGGCCCGGCTCACCGGGGTCGGCATCAATGAGTTCCCAGGTGAAGAGATCGTAGGCCATTGGCTTGCCTTCCATCTCAGCCAGGAAGATGCAAAATGCCACCGAACCGTACCAGGAAACCCGCACCATGGGGTGGTCCGCCATGCTTTGTGAGTTGCGGGTGCGTGGCGCAAAGGCAGAACCCGTCCATTCAATCTGAGAGGAGGAGATTCCTGTCACCGTGTCGAAGAGGGGTTGTCGAGTCGAACTGGAATCCGGTGCCAAGAGATAGACGAGACCTTCCCCATCGTAGGCATCACCATCAGTATTACCGGCCAGATACCCCTGCGCCAGTGCCCAGTTCATCACCGTCGCGAATTCAGCATTGGTGACCGGGTACCTGCCGATGTCGTAGGCGGAAAGCGTCACCTGATGATTGGGAAGTTCGCTCGCTTGGCCGAATGAGGCATCGTCGCCCACATTTGATCGGCCCATGGTGAAGGTGCCGGCAGGGACGGAGACGAATTCGATCAGTTCAACGAATTCATAACTCCACGAATCACCCACCAAGGCATTGCCCGCCACATCGGTGGTGGAACCGGCCGCAAGGACCACATTCACCGTACCAAGGGCAGGGCTATCAAAGCCGCTAAAGGTGTAGGGATTCGTGCCCGTGATTGTATCGGCAGGCGAACCATTGACCGTCAACTGCCCGGCGGTGAGGTTGATCACCTCCTCAGTAAAGGTCACCACAATCTCGCTGAGGGAGGTAATGGCGGCCTCGTCGGCGGGATCAGTGGAGGCGATGGTGGGGGGCGTGGTGTCCACATCAAACTCATACGGCCCGGCGGCGAGGGTTGTGTTCCCCGAACCACTGGCAGATACGGCAGCACCGGCGGGAACGGTTATGGAAACCGTGCCATCGGCAAGGGCCGTGATTTCCAGCGTATAGACAGAGCCGGAACCGGAAAACGGGCCCTTGGTCGCATTGGTCACAGTGACATCATTGGCAGAAAAGCCTGCAACAGGCTCGTCAAAATCATAGGTCACCGTCTGGTTGGGCTGATTCGTCGTGGTGGAATCGGCAACGGTGGCGGAGAGAGAAAGCCCGATGGGTTGGCCGTCCTCGGCGAGGACGCGGACAACAAGACTGGTGGTCTCGGTGGAGGGGAGATCCTGCGCCACAGCCCAGACGAGTTCCTTGTTGGTGCCCGTCACCATGCCGCCACCCACATCACCGGAAACAGCGGTGGCAAATTCAAAAAGGGCGGCGTCGAGGGAGTATAGCAGCGACACCGTGGAGGGGGCATCATCGGAGACAAGGTCATAATTTACAACGACCTGCGTCGAGCCTTCGCCATCGGGCTGCTGGGTAAAGTTGACATTGCTGACAACAGGTTGCGCAGAGGCGAGAAAGGGAACCGCAGAGAACGCAAGGAGCGCTGAGAGGAGTCGGGTCTGTTTCATTGGTCAAGTACCATCCAGTCCCGGACATTTGTCTCGGTGTTCAGTGTGGTGGTGCCGTCGCCGTCGCCGACAAAGCCCTCGGGTTCATTGGAGCGATTGCCGACGGCATCTTCCGCAACGAGTGTGAAGTAATAATCGGCATCTATATCACCGGGGTCACCGGTGGGTATAAAGGAAAAGGAGCCGGAGGGCTCCGTATCACTCAGACCGGCGAAGATCCAGGAGGCAGCGTCGGTACGTACCCAGAGCTCCACAAGAGCCAGGCCCGAGCCGTCGCCGTCGCTGGCACCGGTGTAGGTAACAACGATGGGGGTTTCTTGCGCAGTGGCAGGAGGTGTGGCCACACCCGGGTTGGGCGCAACAGTGTCCAGGGTTCCAGGAACGGAATCACCGCTGCCGGAGAGGGCAAAGAGTGGCGCGGTGGCGAGGGCAAACAGCCCAACGGCACCGGCCGTGATAGGGGGGATCATGTCTTGGAATTCTCCTGAGGAGGAAGGGTATGGGTACTACTAAGGATAATGATGAAAAAATCGACCTCTCAATGCAACCTAAATAAATCCGAAATTCAGATGTTTTCTTGAAAATTTCTTGTGATCGACTGGAACAATCGGACTTGGGAGCCCGGAAAGCCGCCATTCTACCCTGAACCACTCCCAACTCCCGTTAATCCTGAGATTCCCCTAAGCTACGCCAAAACCTCCACCGGGTGCTCGACCGACCCCTTCGCCTTGGGCCGACGCATGACAATCCTACCGTTGGATAATGAACGTCTCGCGGGAAGTGCCGGGTAAACAAGAAAAGAGCCTCCTTCCCGCAGTGGGAGGGAGGCTCTCTGGTTCGTCTATCCAACTGGTGCGGGAACGACGTCAGTCGATCAGCATTTGCCAATCGCCAACGCTGGTTTCGCTGGTGAAGGTGACGGTGGTTTCGGCGGTGGGGGACTTTGTCTCCTCATTGCCTGCGTTGTCGGTGGCGATGGTGTAGAAGTCATACGTTCCATCGCCTCCTGTGGTGGATGTGTCGAAGCTGATGGGCGACGAGGTGAATGGCCCGCCGGGATACTGGAGATAGCCACCGTCATTGAGTTGGTAATAGAGTTCCACACCGGCAATGCCGCTGCCACCGGTGTTGTCGCTGGCGGTATAGACAACGTCGAAGGTCGGAACGCCCTGGCTAATGACGCCGCTGGGGCCGGTGACGGTGCTCGTTGGAGCGATGGTATCGACGACGTTGGCGCTGAGGGGGATGGTGATCGTTGGACTACTGAGGTCGTTGGTCGCGAGTGTCAGTGTCCCCGTGGTAACCCCAAGGCTTGTCGGTGCGAATGTGACTTCGAGGGTGCCGGAAGTTCCTTGCGCAAGAGGCGAAACCAGAAGTGATGTGAGGCTGAAGGCTCCGCCACCGTCGTTGGTCAGCGTCGGGGTGGAAATCAGGTCCTCGTCTCCGGTGACATCGATCACGATGGATAGCGCGACCGGCGCGGAACCAAGCTCCACATTCCCGAACTCCAATGCAGTTGGTGTCAGAACGGGATTCGGTTCCGTGAATCCAAGGTTCAGCAGCACCGAGACGTCATTGGAAATTGAATTCGCTGTGGCGAGGTCGGTGAAACCATCGCCATTGAAATCCCCCGACGTCACGTCGAATGGGGCAAATCCAGTCGCGTGATTGACCGGGGCGGCGAAGGTGCCGTCCCCATTGCCCAACAACACCGAGACATCTGAGGACGATGAGTTCGCGACGGCGAGATCGGTAATTCCATCGCCGTTGAAGTCCCCCGTCGTCACGCTGAAAGGGGCGGCCCCAGCGACGTAGGTGACCGGGGCGGCGAAGGTGCCGTCCCCGTTGCCCAGCAACACCAGGACAAGTTCATCCTCACTGCTCACAATTACGAGATCGGTGAGGCCGTTGCCGTTGAAATCCCCTGTCGTCAAGCTGGAGGGACCGTCACCAGCGTCGTAGTTGACCGCGGCGGCGAAGGTGCCGTTCCCGTTGCCCAACAGGATCGAGACATTGGCGGAATTAAAATTCGCGACGGCGAGATCGGTAATACCGTTCCCGTTGAAATCACCCGTCGTCACGCTGGAGGGACCGTCTCCAGCGTCGTAGTCGACCGCGGCGGCGAAGGTGCCGTC
>JAFIGB010000412.1 GCA_020831705.1 Candidatus Sumerlaeia bacterium
TGCCGTGACATTCACATTGGCGGTGACATTGAGATCCGTGCGCGGGTTGTCGGTGCTTTCATCGCTCCATTGGACGAAGCGGAAGCCGCTGTCCGCGATGGCCTCGACGGGATCGCCGTCTGTATTGATATCCACAACCTGTTCGTCATCACCGTCAATGGATCCGCCCGTTCCGGCGGCGTAATCCAGGGTGAAGGTCTGGATGAACTCGGCTGTCACACTGATATCAGCATTGATGCTCACATCGGTACGCGGGTTGTCAGTGACTTCATCACTCCACTGCACAAAGCGGAAGCCACTGTCTGGAACGGCTGTTACCGTACTGTTTGCCCCAGGGATACGGGTGCGTGTGGCGGATTCATCGGAGGTGTCGATGGAGCCTCCCGTGCCTGCTGCGTACTCAACGGAGATTGTCTCCGTCTGCCATTGCAGGTAGGGATAGCCATCGTTGAGCATGGAGGACCCATCGCTCCAGACGGTGTCAAAATCCCACCCGGCGTAGGCACCACCGGAGGCGGGATACTTCATCTGCTCCGTGGTAAGGCCCGTCACGCCATCTGAAGAACCATCCCCAACACCATCGAGGGTGGGGTTGACTTCGGAATTCCAATAGGAGGAGGTGACAGGAATTGAAGATAAATTCCTACCGATAAAGCCGCCTATGTGCTCGCCAGTGACGGAGCCGGAGCTGGCGACCCCGGTGGAGAAGGACCTGGAGATCGTCGCGTCGGTGGGGAGATAGCCGACTAAGCCTCCGGTACGATTCCAGCCACGAATGTCACTGACGGAGTAAGAGTCGGTAATGACGGCATCGGGGAAAATTAATCCTCCCACGCCCCCGATCGAGTTGGGGAAGAGGATGGTGTGTTGCATGACTCCCCCACTATAACTTCGTTCGATACGACCATCAACATAGCCGGCAATCATTCCGGCAGCTTGGCCGGATCGGGGAAGGAAGATGCCTGTATAGTAACACTCCTGAATCAAAACGGCAGAGGTCATTCTTCCGGCGATACCGCCGACAGCGGTAAAGCCGCGGATGGTGGCTGAACTACCGGAAGATAAAATGTATGTATTGATCGGTCCGGTTTCGATGGTACTTCCGACCAGGCCACCGATGTTGTATCCCGCGCTTGCTATACCAGCACTCACCGATCCGGAGACATGGGAACTCGTGATTGTCGAAGGGCCCATGTCGCCCACCAATCCGCCAACACGTTCGTTGCCAAGGACATCAACGTCCACCAGGTGGATGTTTGAAAGTAATGCTCCTCCACCGGTGGCACCAAAAAAACCAATATCATTGTCAGATATCCGGTCGATAACCAGCCCCGAAATCACACGGCCATTGCCGTCAAACTCGCCGGTGAAGCGTGCCGAAGGAGTCCCGATTGGTTCCCAGCCAAGCCCGCCATTGGCATCGCCCGAAGCATAGTCGTCATACCCCGCATCGGAGAGACCAAGGTCAGTCATGAGAACATAGCTGAGCCCCAGATTATCTCGCATGGAATTGAGGTCGGCCCAGGAGTTGATCTCAATGGGCTCCAATTCAAACTCCGCGGTGACATTTACATTGGCGGTCACGTTGAGATCGGTGCGTGGGTTGTCGGTGACCTCATCGCTCCATTGGGTGAAGGCGTAGCCGAATTCCGCATTCGCGGTAACGGGGGTGCCGCTGCCATTCATTGCGACGAACTGGTTCAGATTGCCGTCGACGGATCCGCTCGGTCCGGCAGAGTATTCCAGTGTGAAACCCTGGGCGAATTCCGCCGTCACATTAACGTTCGCGGTGATATTGCTGTCTGTACGTGGATTATCGGTGACCTCGTCGCTCCACTGAACGAAGACAAAGCCACTGGCCGGCACCGCCGTCACCGTGCTGCTGGCGCCGAGAATGCGCAGCCTGCTCGCGGCCTCGTCGCTCGTATCGATGGAGCCGTTTGGCCCGGCAGCATACTCAAGGGAGAAAGTCTCCGTCTGCCATTGAAGGTAGGGATAGCCATCATTGAGCATGGACGATCCATCATTCCAAACCGTGTCAAAATCCCAACCCACATAGGCGAGCCCGGATGCCGGGTGCTTCATGTCCTCGGTGACAAGGCCGGTGATTCCATCATCAGAGCCGACTCCGACAGAGTTCAGGGCAGGATCATTGATCTCGGAGTTCCAGTAGGAAGCCACAACAGGCGTGCTGGAGGTGTTCTCGCCAAGAAGCCCACCCGTCTGAGTCCCTGACCCGTCCGGGACCCCAACAGCGAACGTGCTGGAAACAGAGGCACTGTTTATGAGTTGCCCGACCACGCCGCCGACCCGGGTCGTACCTGATAGATCTCCAAGGGAGTAGGAGTCGCTCAAGGATCCACCGCTTGCAAGAGTTCCCACGACACCACCAACACTTGCCCCCAGTCCTTCCGTATTGGTTCCCGTGGCATAGGACCGCACAATGGACCCCTCAAATCGCCCGGCGATCCCCCCGGCGTGAGCTCCCTCCCGGGAGACCGTCACACCGGAAGAATAGCATTCGATGATCGACCCGCTTTGAGAAGAAAAACCAACAATACCACCGACAAAGTTATTTCCCGAAACCGACGCGGAACTGCTGGAAGCCTCCACGAAGACTGTGTTCACACTCGCACCGAAGATGCGCCCAACAATACCACCCACATGACTACCTGAGTTCCCCTCCCCAGCGTTCACCACCCCCGAAACATACGATCCGGTGATCGTGCTGACCCTCATATTACCGACGATGCCACCAACGTTTTGATTGCCATCAATGGACAAGTCCTCAAGACGGATATTCGAAAGGAGAGCCCCACCTCCGATGGCACCAAACAGACCTATATCTACATCCGGCAGTCGATCGATGACCAGCCCCGAAATCACACGGCCATTGCCATCAAATTCACCAGTGAAGCGATCTGAATCAGAACCGATCGGTTCCCACCCTTGACCACTGTTCGCAGTTCCAGATGCATAGGTATCATAATCGGTATCGCCGGGCCCAAGGTCGCTCATCAGGATATAGTCAGCCGACAGGTCGTTGCGCACATTGTGCAGATCAGCCCAGGAGTTGATCTCGATGAAGGTTGATTCAAACTCCGCCGTGAAACTCACATTGCCCGTGATATTGGTATCAGTGCGAGCGGCGTTGGTGTTTTCATCACTCCACTGGGTAAAGCTGTAACCCGTGCCTGCGATGGCCGTTACTTCCTGGGCGTCCTCGCCGTCTATAATGGTCTGGGGGGTAAAGCCGGCAATCGTTCCGCCGGTTCCTGCCGTATAGGTCACCGTGTGCTTGACCAGGTCGGCACCCACAGCCTCGATTTGCGGAGGAATGGGGAGCCCACGGAGAATCGGCGACCCGTCGGACACCGGCGTTTCACCCTCGATGGCTATACCGGCATGAACTGTGTACCAATCATCGTCATAATCAAAGGAGCCCATGTTCGTCGGGGCGTTGCTGCCAATCATTTGCGCTGTCACCAACCCGGTAATGCCCGCATCGGAACCAAATCCCACGGCGGGCATGCCGAAAACATTGCGCTCGCGGTTCCAGAATCCATTGGTGATGGTGCCACCTGTACGGTCACCGACAAAGCCACCCAGGTATTCAGCCGGACTAATCGCCCGGCCCATGGCATAGCTGTTTTCGATGGTTGCGCTATCTGAAAGGGAGCCGACGAAACTTCCGGCACCGAACCCACCCTCGGCATCGCCCGTGGCGTAGGAATTTCTAATGGTACCATCAGTCATGCTGGCCACAAATCCCCCGGAATTTTCTGAGGGTAAGAACTCCGATCCGGCGCCCGCTTCAGCGGAGATGACCGTGTAGGAGTTTTCAATCAAACCACCAGTCATCAGACCAACAAACCCACCTGCATTGCCCTCAAAAGCAAAAGCGGAACCACTGGTTACTCTGGAGCTTCTAATCTCCCCCCCATTCATCCGCGCAACGAATCCACCTACATCACGACTGAATGAGGTGAGACTTCCCCCAGCGACGCAATTTTCAATAACCCCTCCATTCATTTCCCCAACCATCCCACCACGAAATCCTTCAAAACTATACACAAGCGACGATGAGGAATCAGAGATATTTCCCGATGATCGGCCGACCAAGCCGCCGTAAAAAGCATTTGAGACATTTCCATCACTCATTGTGGCGCTGCTGCCAGTAATCGTGCCATGGTGATCCCCAACCAACCCACCTGCGGGAGACCTCAATCCGCCGCCAGAGTGATCAGATACATGAACGTTCGTGATCAATGAGCCCGACTCCGTCGCTCCAGCGAGGGCCCCGTTACGATCACCGGCATTTGTAAAGATGGAGGCGCTCATGTTCAAGTCATGAATGTCGGCTCCAGACCCAAGGACGCCAAACAAACCAATATCATCCTCCGAAAGGCGATTTATTCTCAAACCACTGATTGTATTGCCATTCCCATCAAAGGTTCCCGTAAAGGGAGTGGCGGGCGAGCCAATGGGCTCCCAGCCCTGGTTCCCATTGGCCGTGGCGGACGCAAAATCATTATACCCCGCACTGGAGGAATCGAGGTTGGTGTTGAGAACATAATCCCCGGAAAGATTATTGCGCACATCATGCAAATCGGCCCAGGAGGTGATTTCGACAATCGCCTCCTCAAACTCCGCCGTATAAGTCGCATCGCCCGTGATATTGATGTCCGTGCGGGGATTGTCGGTTACTTCATCGCTCCACTGGACGAAGGCAAAGCCGGGTTCCGCATTGGCAGTGACGGGGGAGCCATTGGCCCCTTCCACGACATCCTGGGAGGCTGGGCCTGAAAGCGACCCACCCGCTCCCGCCGTATAGGAAACTGTATAGACCTCTTGCCAGGGCTGGTAGGGATACCCATTGTTCACACCAAGGGTATCCGCAACCCAATCACCGGAAAAATCAAATCCGCCGTAAACACCGCCCGCGTATGGGACAGTCGTCATCTGGGCAGTCGTCAGACCGGTACCTCCACCTTCAGAGGTTGGGTGAATATCCAGGTTCCAATAGCTATCTGTTACCGTTGAATTGGACTGGGTCCCGACGAGGCCGCCCAAATTACTTGACCCCGGAGTCGTAAGCGTAATCCGGGAATAACTATCCTCCACAAAGGAATTCTCCATGCGCCCGACGAGTCCCCCATGGGTTCCACCGGAAGGATCAAGCCCCTCAAGCGAACCCGCTGCAAAAGAGGCACGAACGGTGCCCCCAGCAAGTGCAAGGCCCACAAGGCCGCCAACCCGCGTACTATTGGGAAAGCCTGTGATCGTTGCGGTGGAGTAGGAATTTTCAATCAATCCATTGGAAACAAGACTTCCGGTCAGTCCACCAATCGAGGAGTTTACGAGAGCGTTATAGGTCAAACTTCCGCTGGATCCACTGTTGCGGATGGTCCCACCAATCAAACGACCGACCAACCCACCCATATTTAACGACGTGTTGCCAACGCCGCTGACATTGACCGAGGACCTTGAGTCCTCCACATGGCCTGTTGCCTCGATTAACCCGATCATCCCGCCCAACCAATTGTTGGAGGTACCCATCAGCATGGATCCGGAAACGCTCCCGGAAACTGTGCATCCGGTCACTGTCCCGGCGAGAATAGCTGCCAGGGTACCCAGGTGGTCAGTCGAGCCTCCGGTCGCAGTGACAGTAATGTTCTCAAGGTGCAGGTCGGTTACTGATGCGGTGGAGTGAATCCGCCTGAAAAGACCGACGCGGCTCCCCGAGGCACTAACCGTCAGATTGCTGATGGTGAAACCCTGACCATCGAAGGTCCCCTCAAAACCGTCCCCAGAATTGCCACCAAATGGGAGGAAGGTACCGAAGGTAGACATGTCAATATCCGCTGTCAAAACGTAGTCTTCGGTCAGATCATTGCGAACATTGTCAAGTTCCGCAGGTGTGGATATCTGAATCTGGGCAGCAGCCTGGGCCGCACCGAGCATCATGATGAGGGAAAGGGCGATGACGCGCCAGAGACCCCTTCCGCCTGAATGGGATTCCTGCAGCGGGCTGGAAAGCCTTTTGGTTTCTGTGGTCATAATGGTATTCATATAAAATCTAAACCTCAACAAGATTGGATCGGATCAACATCGCGGGAGCGACGATGATTATTCAGTAAAGTTACGCCGTGTAAGTACAATGGGGCCGACAGTCGCGTATGATCCCAGTAAACCACTACGTAATTTCAGGCGTCAACCTGTTTGGTCAACTAATTAAACTATGACTTACCAACAAGGAAACACGTGCAGGATCCAATGGCAAAGCATTGGCATACATAGGGTTACCCAACCTGTACCGCTCACTTATCCCGCCAAAGTGAAGGGTCGGGATGATTGATTGCCTGCCATCCCCCGCCCTTTTTTTCATCGAATTGTACGCCACGACGTATCGGGGATTTTCATAACAACAACATTCCCACCCCTGTGAACACTCCCCCCTCCCACGGTACAAACGACCCGGCAGGGACGGATTTTCTTGCGCTAGGCGTCATGGAGCCGCCAACCTTCTTCGTTGAGCCAGATTTTCCACAGACGAGGTTAGTCCATGTCCATCGCAGCCACCAAATCAGCCGAAACGGGCCCTGTTTCCGTTACCTTTCGCCTGAACGGCCAGGAGGTCTCCGGATCTTTTGATCCCGAACGCACCCTCATGGAGGTCCTTCGCGAGCATTTTCTCCTCACCTCCCCCAAGAACGGCTGCGCCCCCCAGGCCGGTTGCGGTTGCTGCACCATACTCATCGACGGCAAGGCCCGCCTCTCCTGTGCCCTTCCCATTGCCAAGATTGCCGGCCGCGATGTCGTCACCCTGGAGGGCGTACCCGAGGAGGACCGCTCCCTGGTGGCCGAATGCTTCACCCGCGCCGGGGGCATTCAGTGCGGCTTCTGCATCCCCGGCATGGCGGTGCGGGGGCTCAACCTCATCGAAACCAACCCCGAACCAACCCGCGAGGACATTGCCAACGCCCTCAAGCAGCACCTTTGCCGGTGTACCGGTTATGTGAAGATTATCGACGCCATTGACCTGATGGCCCGGGTGAAGCGGGGCGGAACCATCCCCCCGGCGGAGACAACGGGGAGGGTCGGTGCCCCCCTCGATCGCTTCAAGGCCCAGCAGTTTGTCCTCGGTGACTGGAAATACGTCGACGACATGACCCTCCCCGGGATGGTCTTCGCCGCCATGCGATTCAGCGACCACCCCCGCGCCCTGGTGAAGGGAATCTATACCTCCCCCCCCCTTGCGCTACCGGGATTCAAAATGTTTATAACCGCCCGGG
>JAFIGB010000471.1 GCA_020831705.1 Candidatus Sumerlaeia bacterium
GCCGTGTTGGAGAAACCGGACTCACCGGAGCAGCCGGTGAAGCAGGCCGCACCGGTCAAGCAGGTGCCCAGGGCGCCAGCGTTGCCGGTGGTGCAGGCACAGCAGGGCCCGCCGGTGAACGGGGCGCAAGAGGCGCAACCGGAGCAACCGGTGCCACAGGCGCCAGCAGCGTCGGTATTGCCGGTCCCGCCGGTGATGCAGGTCCCCAGGGTCCTCAAGGCGTACCCGGCCAGGCAGGCGTACGCGGCGAAACGACCACCGGTCCCGTCGGAGCACGTGGTGACACAGGTGCTCGCGGTGGACAGGGTGAAGTCGGCGCAGCCGGTGAACGCGGTACAACCACGGCAGGACCCGCAGGCGAACGTGGTGCCACAGGTGCCACAGGTTTCACTGGTGAAACAGGTGCCGCAGGTGGAGAAGGCGAAGTCGCTGGCGGAATCGTCGGCCCCGCAGGCCCCCGCGGTGTCGCCGGTGAACAGGGCGTCGCTGGACCCGCCGGTCAGCAGGGCGTTCCTGGTGTGCTTGTAAACTGGACCTACTACATGGACTTCAACTTCGATCCCGACAGTGCGAACCTGCGTGACAACGATGTCCGGCGCCTGCGCGAGGCCGCTGCATACATGAACCAGAACCCAACACTTCACCTGGGTCTCGACGGCTTCATGGACCAGAACAATCGCCCGCTGAGCATCCGTCGCGTCAATGTCATTCGCGACAGCCTTATCCAGTCCGGAATGAAGGCTGAACAAATCGAAATCGGCGCCTTTGGGAATTCCTCACTCAGGCGTGAAGGCAGGGTTGAAGTTCTCCTCCATACGAGAAACTAAACCTCCATACCAGCACATGGTAAACTGATTCCCGAACAGGGGAGCCTCGCCATTCTGCACCGTGGCGGGGCTCCCCCCCGGGATTTCACCCCAAGAAACAGGAATCAAAAGGGAAATGGAATGTTATACCTGATCGCCGTCATTCTGATTATACTCTGGATCCTCGGCATGGTATCGTCCGTCACCATCCAGGGTTTCATCCACATCCTGCTCGTCGTTGCCGTCATCATTGTGCTGCTTCGCCTCATCAATGGCAGGCGGGTTGCATGAGCACTCACCATCAAAGGATCGGGATCAACATGTATAGAGGTCTATCAGTGGCATTTTTGGTTGCCGGTATTCTTCTGATCATCTGGGGAATTAGTGCCTCGGAATCCTTCGACTCCGAGATCTCCCGGGTCTTCACCGGCTCACCCAGTGACAAGGCGATGTGGCTTCTTGTCGGCGGGGCCATTCTGGGAATCACGGGCCTCTTCGGCCTGTTTCAAACCGCGAAGTAACCCTTCGCCATTGCTTTCAAGCTCCGGGTAAACCGGAACAAAGCTCTCCGTGACCATAATTACGCAATGGCCATGGACTCCCTGAGCAGGGACAGATTCCCTGGCGGCTGCCTTCATGGCGAGCTGTCAGGGAATCTTTGTTTGTAACCTCTGGAATCCAGAGGCATATCAGCCAATCAATGTTGATGGGTGGGAATCTGGGATGGAAAAGTTCCCGGGGAAGTGGGGTTACGGAAGGTCAGTCATGCCTGAATTTGATCAAGCATTCTTCTCAGGACAATCTCGTCGCGGAAGTATTCCATGGCAATTTCACGAGCCGCGTTTTGATGCTTGTGGGGGTGTGTTGATATTTCCATCAGGGCATGATGGGCTTCCTCCACGGTGGTCCAGGACAGGAGACCCTCGCCGACGGGGAGATGGTGGCCAAAACCGGTTTCCTGAACGACAGCGGGCTTCCCCGATGCAAGATAGCAGATGGTCCGGTCGCTGAACCAACCCGAATTGGTCGCAACATAGGTGTGCTTTGCCACGCTGAATTCACCACTGCTGCTTGTTATGTATTGGTGATAGCGCCAGGGGTCGCCCGAGATGGCCATGGCATCAAGGCATCGCCAACCATGTTTGCTGAGGAATTCGCGAGGTCCATTGACGGCGATTTCAAGTTGAATGTGATCGGAGCTGCATTTGTCCGCCAGGTTGAGGATTTTCAGGAACTCGATGTCCTTGTTGCCGCCAATGTCCTCAAAGCTCCCAATCTTCCAGGTCATCAGCGTTGTATAGACGGAACGCGAGGGAAGGGGGGTGCATGAAGGCCTCCAAAGATTGGTGCTGACAGGTTGCCAGGTGTGTATCCAGTTGATATCCCCGGTGGGGATGTCGCATTGGGGGGTGCCGATGTTTGCGCCGAAGGTGAAGTGGTGGGTATAGTTTCCGAAGAACTCGACATACCATTTTTGGCTCGGATTGGTCGCCGCGCCGGCCCGTGCGCGGTCCAGGGCGATCTGGGTGAATGCGGGATCACTGTCAATAAACACCCGCCGGGGAATGCCGAGATAATGTTCGCGCCACACCCAGCACCCCCCGGAAAGCACAATGAAAAGATCCGCATCGGCACAAATGCGTCGGAACTTTTCCTCTGATATCCCATGATGTCTGCCTGTGTGGTCCACATGGCACCAATGCTCCCCCAATCCGAAGGCCGAAAGAATTTCATGTGTATACCGAAGGGCGTGGGAGGGATCTTCTGAAATCGATTCCTGCTCGGGGTCGTAATTACATTCGCAGGTATCCTCCAGATAGTATACTTCATGGCCCATTTTCTGAAAACCGAGGAGATACATGAGGCTGCACCAGGTGACACCTCCCCAGGGATACCGACCTATTATTCCTGCGACGACGATTCTCATTCTCCCTGGAGCCCCTTGTCATGGATTGATGAAAAGTGGTGGCGCACGCGGTGGGAAAATTGGAGGATCCGCTCCCTGTTTTTGGTGACCTCCCCTGTCAGGAGGGCGCGAACCGGGCCTTGGTTGGCGGCCAGGCTGCTGACCAAACCGACCAGCTTGTCCGGTTCCCTCTCAGCGGTGGAAATTGTATATTCGCCCATGCCGATGGATTCCGAGAAATCCCGGACCTTGGGTTGGTATTCGAGGGCCAGAAAGGGTGTCCCGCAAACGGCCGCCATGGCAC
>JAFIGB010000432.1 GCA_020831705.1 Candidatus Sumerlaeia bacterium
TACCGCTCCATTGCGGTGAGAATCTCCCCCCTCAGCAGGTGGTTTGGAACATCCGCCCGAATTTGCAGTGCCTCTTCAATAATACGAAGCGCTGCAGGGTAGTTCGAATCGTTACGCATTTCACGACCGAAATTGGAGAGGGCGTTGTGGAGGCGTTCCACCAACTGGTAGTTGAAATTGGGTTCCTGCTGATAGACCTTGCGGAGGTATATCGATGCATCCCGCCAATTTACCTGCTGGCGGTACAATTCGCCCATTTCCCAGTAGATACGGGTTTTTGTTCTGCGGTCGAGGGTATCCTCCCCAACCGCCAGCGCCTGTTGATAGGAACGGATGGCATTGGGCCAGGCAGCCGGTGAATTGCGGCGACGGTAGATGTCGGCGACCTCTATATGGGCGCGGGCGCGGGAGGGATCGAGTTCCAGAACACGCTGGAATTGGACGATGGCCTCATCGTCACGCACCCTGTCCCGCAGGTCCGCCGCAACATTGATATGATATTGCACCAGGACATCGACCATTTCCCGGCGCACTGCGCTGTCCCTGTCGTATTCGTTGATGAGTTCCCGAAGTTTATCCAGGGCTTCCGTGCGTATACCGCGGGAGGCAGCATCACGGGCCTGGGCAATGAGGGTTTGATACCGCGCGAGTTCCTGTTCCGCTTCCCGCTCGGTAATAAGGCCAACCACCTCGCGGGTGGCATCCTCGGAAAGGCCCTTTTCATGGGCGATATCAATCAGTTCACGGGCCCGCTCCAGCCTGTCCTGACGGAGCGCCTCGCGGGCACGCATCAGCTCAACTTCACCGGGTGCGCTCAGATTGATCTCAGCGACCCTGTTCATGGGGATTCGGACTTGATTGGATTGTGTTCGAATGACGACGAACCTTGAATCCTGGGATTCGATTTCGCCCTCAATGACATTTCCATTCAGAAGTACTACCTGATCGGCCATTGCGGCCGTTGCCCACCACCCCAAGGACCCGGCAACGAGAGTTGCTGCGAATATTTTTGCGCTGGCTTTCACCGTTTACCTGCCTTGTGCCACAATCGGCGATGGTATCGACCCAAGTGTAGAGGGGCCGGATAAAATATGGGACCGTGGCCGAATGCTGTCAATCGGGGGGTGCACCGTGAACACTGATTTACCCCCCATTGGAACGATTTGGAGAGGAAACGACCAATATTACAGGAAAACCCTCATCGTGCCGAGGCGCGACGCAGCTCCAGGAGCAGCCCTGTCTCCTCCCCCGAAGGGGCCTGAAACAGGTATTGGCCGGTGGAAACGAACTGCTGGGAGGTGTAAACCCGGTGAATCACATGGAGGGGTTCCTCCTGGCGCCACGCCCGCCACTCAAGGTGCCAGTTCCCCATCGGGACACGGAACTTGTCGGCGCTGCGGGGTCCGTGAAGGAGCACAAGCGCCTCCTCCTCGCGACCATCAGGGATCAGGCGGTACTCCACCCGCAGGTGAGTGAATGCCGATTCGATGGTCACTTCCGCCTGACCGGGGAATGACCGGGTGAACTCAAGGCCCCGGAATTCGAAGGCTGGCTGGCGCAGGCTGACATGAAAGCTGAGCTCAGGGTTCGGAAGGATGGAAAACCGGGGCAATTCCACTCCGGGAGGGGGCGTCCAGACAGGCTCGGGTGTCGGAGTCGGGGTCGGCGGTGGAAGCCGCCACGCCGAGGCATCGGGAACCAGAACCACCGCCCCTCCGGGATCGAAGGACAGGTCCCCGCCCCGCCACGGTTCGGCAACCACGGATGCGGTAAAAAGATCCCCGAGGCGCAATGTCCCCGTCGTTGGGGAGGCTGCCGCACTGATGGGGAGCAGGAAAAGGAGCACCATCAAAAGGTCTCGTGGTTCTCCCATCGGCATTCTTCCGACCATGATTTGTCAACAACCCCGGATTGTCCAGGCAACCCCCTGCATCCGATGCATGGTGCCCGCGTTACATTCATTGACCCGGCCCTCTCCTTTCGTGTCAATGGCCTGTCAGACTGATACCGCACACCAGGACGATAAATTTCCCATGACAGACTCAAGCCAGCCCCAGGACCTCCTACTGATTGAAAGGTGCCGCGTTGTTGCCTGCTTTGATGATGCGCGGCGGGAATTGGACCACACCGACATCCTCATCGAAGGCCCGGCCATTCGCGCCATTGGGAAGAACCTTCGTGAGTCGGAAAAGCTCCCCCCCGATGTACCCACCATCGATGGCCGCGGCCATGTCGCGCTTCCCGGCTTCATCAATGTTCACCATCACTTTTGGCAAACACTCACCCGCGTCATGCCCCGGGTGCAAAATGCCAAGCTCTTCGACTGGCTGGTCGAGCAGTACCACCTTTGGGAGTCCCTCGACGTGGACGGATTCCGCACCGGTGCCCGGGTTGCGCTCTCGGAACTCCTTCTCACCGGATGCACCACCACCTCCGACCATCATTACCTGTTTCCCACCGCAGCACCGGTCGAGCTGATTGATATCGATATAGACGTCGCCCGCGAGCTGGGGATCCGCTTTCAGCCAACACGTGGATCCATGACCCTGGGCGAGGACGATGGCGGCCTCCCCCCCATGACGGTCATCGAGAAGGACGAGCGTGTCCTCGCGGACTACGAACGCCTCATCTCCAAATACCATGACACTTCACCGTATGCCATGACGCGTATATCCCTGGCACCCTGCGCCCCCTTCAATGTCACCACCCACCTCTTTCAGGAAACGGTGAACGTGGCCCGTCGCCATGGTGTCAAGATTCACACCCATCTCGCCGAGACCGCCGACGAGGATGTCTATTGCGCCGAGCGATACAACAAGCGGCCCTTCGATTTTGTCGCCGACCAGGGTTGGGAAGGCCCCGATGTGTGGTTTGCCCATTGCGTCAAGATCAACCAGGAGGAGATCGAGCGTTTCGCCCGCAGCGGGGTGTCGGTGGCCCATTGCCCGTCGGCAAACTGCCGCCTCGGGAGCGGTATTGCTCCCGTTCCCGCCATGCTCAAGGCGGGAGTGGCCGTCGGGTTCGGCGTCGATGGAAGTGCCTCCAATGACAGTGGGGATCTTCTGGGGGAAGCACGGCTGGCGTTCCTCCTCCACCGCGCCGTGGGCGGGGAAAACGCCATCTCGGCCCGCGATTGTCTATACATGCTGACGCGGGGTGGCGCGGCCGTTCTTGGGAACGACCGAATCGGGCGCCTGGAGCCGGGAGCCGCAGCGGATGTTGTCCTCTTTGACCTCGATCAGGTCGCCTTCGCCGGTGGTCCCAGCACGGATCCCGTTGCCGCATTGATCCACTGCGGCACGAGCCATCATGTGTCCTGGTCGATCATCAACGGGCGCATTGTCGTCGAACGCGGCCGCATCCAGGGCCTCGCCGAACAACAACTCGTCCGCGACGCCAACGCCGTCACCGAGCGCCTGGTTGCCCACGGAATGAAGAAGCGCGGGATCGACTACCTGAAGCATGTGGAGTGGTAGGCAGCGGAAACCTGCACTCGTATATAATACAAGCCCACAAAAATACGGCTGGAACACCAACCCCGTAAGAGGGGAAAAAAAGGGTGTTCCAGCCGCTTCAGTATCAATCAACCCCACACGTGTGGGGGGCTGAGGTTACTTCGAGTTGATCATGGTGAAGTAGCTTGTCATCAGGTTGCGGTAGTTGGGGATATGGTTCGAAAACAGTTCCCCAAGTCCCTCAATGTCATTGCGCCAATCCCTGTGCAGCTCACACGCCATGGAGAACCAGTTCATCAACTGGACACCTGCCGCCTGCATGCGAAGCCAGGCCGTATGGCGCGTGACCTCGTTGAAGGTTCCCGACGCATCGGTAATCACAAAAACCTCGTAGCCCTCCTCAATCGCTGAGAGCGCCGGAAAAGCCACACACACTTCCGTGACAACCCCTGCAATGATAAGCTGCTTGCGGCCTGTCTTCTTGACAGCCTCAAGAAATTCATCGTTATCCCACGCGTTAATATTTCCGGGGCGGGCGATGTAGGGTGCCTTCGGGAACATTTCCTTCAGCTCCGGGACAAGCGGACCATTCGGGCCGCTTTCGAAACTCGTCGTCAGGATCGTGGGAAGATTAAAGTACTTCCCACATGCAGCAAGGGCGAGGACACTGTTCTTGAATTCGCTCGGGGAAAAATCCTGAACCAGCGAAATCAGGCCGGATTGATGGTCAACGAGCAGCAACGCCGCATCGTCCTTGGAAAGGCGGTTGTACTTGAATGAAGAACTCATGATCGGTACTCCTTGAAAAATGGGTTGGAGTGCCTTGGTCTTTCCAGTGTGTCAGGGGCTGGGTAGGATTCGATGGTGGGTTTCTCGAATCTCTGGAATCGCCAACATTACCGGGGACCGTTGGCACGGGACCCTGAAGGGTCATCGAAAGTATTTGGAGGGCTTTTGCCAGTGTCAACGACATTCGTTATCACGTTGTCCGTTCAAACAGATATTATTCCGATGCCTTCTGCCGGGTTCTGGTTCCATGGTACAAATTGAGGGTGGTTTCCCTAAACCCGGTCGGGCGGGTAGATCTTTTCCGGGCGAATGAAGACACCGCTCACGCTGTGTTTGTGCGCATACGCCCTCTTCATAGGCAGGAAGACAAGATATGCCAGCAGGGGGACAACGCTGGCGATGATGAAGGACCAGCGCAGCGCCACAAGGTCGGTCATTTCTGCCAGAATTCCACCGGTGAGCACATGAAGCAGCCCCGCCGCCAGGGTGACCTAGGGATAACCGCTCCGTTTCGCCAAAATGAATGCCATTGGGGTTGATGAAAATCAAATCGGCGATTCCGTT
>JAFIGB010000433.1 GCA_020831705.1 Candidatus Sumerlaeia bacterium
GGATTCACTCTGGACGCGTTCCCACACCTCGTCGCGGGTAATAAAGGGGAGGTCCTGGCGGTCGCCGGTTTCACTGGCATCGATCCAGTTGAGCACCTGCTTGAGCTCCCGGATATAATCGTCCTCAAGGAGCGTGTCGGCCTCGATCGCAGCAAAGCCTGCCTTCCGTCGGCAGACGTAATTGCTCCGGCCCTTGACAATCTCCACGTCGAAGTCCTCCAACCCCATGGCCTGCCGAAGGGCGGGGATGTCCTTGTGGAGCAATTGTTCCTGAAGGTTGATCGTGTTGGTGCTGATGACGACGCGATCCTTGTTTTTCATGGAGAAAAGGACTGATGGGAGCAGGTAGGCGAGTGACTTGCCTGTTCCCGTCCCCGCCTCCACGACAACGATGCCGTCCTTGTTGAAGGCCCGCGCAACCGCCAAGCTCATCTGCTGCTGCTGTGGACGATCCTCAAAGTCAGTCACAATCCGCGAAAGATTTCCATCCATGGATAGACGCCGGGAAATTTCCGTTTCCTCCACGGGGACCTTCTTCCGGGGAACTTCCGCCTTCACCACGACCCGGCAGCGGGAGGCGTCATTGTTGACGATGTAAAATCCAACTCCCAGATTGCCCATGGGCGCGGCAATGCTGAGGTCGGCCCCCGATGGCAGGAGGTGGCCGGAGGGGTGGTTGTGGATGATCACATCGCCGGGATCGGCGAGGTGGGTCAGGGCAGGGACGCAATTGTCCGTTCCAAATGCATGGGATTCCACCTCGCGCACAAGCCCATCCTCCCCGCGCCGACCGATAAAAAAGACCTCAACGCCACCGGCCTGGCGGATTTCTTCGGCGCATGTCAGCGCGGCTTCGCGGGTGAAATAGTGGGTACTGTCGCCTTCGATGGGTGGGGGAGAGGACACGGTGGAGCAACCTTTCAGCGGGAACGGGAGGGGAAGAGAACCACCGAGGGGAGCGCCCTGCAAGTGGTTCGCCTTTTTTTCACCAGTTGGGGGGCAAAATCCAAGGGGAAATTCACTCAAGATCCACCGGTCAATGAATCATGGGCACCCTTCCCTTGCCCTCCCATGGCAACAGGGCGCGAATACCGACCTGTGGTCGTCCGTCGTGGATGTACCCAATCTTTCCTCCAGCAAGGAGCCGCTGAACCATGACGCGCACCACCCTGAAGAACAAGACCGCGTTGGTCCTTGGGGCCGACACCATCGTTGGTCGTGCCATCAGTCTTCAGCTCTCCCGCGAGGGCGCCCGTACAATCCTCGCCGGTTATGCCCACGACAAGTTGGAGGTTTTGAGTGAACTGATCATCGCCAAGGGCGGGTCGCCAACAATTATTGATCATTCCCAAGGCGATGAAGTTGCCGTTGATGCCATTCGTGGGGCACGGGATGCCAATGGCCATGTCCACATCATCGTCAATGCCATGGCAGCCATTGAATCGCCCATTGATGACCCCGGCCAGGGTGCCAGAAGGGCAATGGAACTGGCGGTGTCGCTCGCTCCCACCCTCAAGGGGAGGGGGCAATTGCGCCAGATTACCATTTGGCCCTTCTTTGCCGGCATGCCCGACGACCGTCTCGACATCGCCGACTGGCATTCCCTTGTTCGCATGAAAGAAGTTCAAATCCACCCCGAGGGTTCCACCGTTCCCGAGCCGGAGGCTGTCAAGGCAGCCGCCGTTGCCGATGTCGTTGTGGCCCTCCTTCAATGTCCCCCGGGGGCGTGCCCCACCGAGGTGACCCTCAATCCCCGGGAAATCAAATCCTGAAATTCCACGAGGAAATATAGATCTTTGCCAGCCACTTCATACATTGACTTTGCCTTCCAGAAAATCGACCAGGATTACGCCTTCCTGATCAACTGTCTCAGGGAGGTACTTATTGATCTTGGGAAGCCTGCCCTGGCTGAAATTCTCACCGAGGAGGAAATAACCTCCAAAACCTCCCCTCCTCCCAGTCCCGAGGATGTCATGCACATCCTCTCGATTTCCTTTCAATTGCTCAATCTGGTTGAGGAAAATGTTGCCGCCCAGACACGTCGACGCCGGGAAAGTGATGGAGAAATTCTCCATGAGCCCGGGTTGTGGGGACAAAACCTTCGCCAACTACAGGAAGCCGGTATAACCCCGAAAAAGATCGCCGAGCGCCTTTCCTCGGTCAGGGTGGAACCCGTCCTCACCGCCCACCCCACGGAATCCAAGCGCTCCACGGTCCTCCATCTTCATCGCTCCCTATACCTGCACATGGTCCAGCTGGAGAACCAGATGTGGACTCCCATGGAGCGGGATGAATTGCGCCGCGGGATTCAGTCCCACCTGGAGCGACTTCTCCGCACCGGCCAGATCCTCATGCACAAGCCGGAAGTCGAGCAGGAGGTGAAGGGCATCCTCTATTATGTGCGCGACATTTTCCCCAACATCCTGAAAAAGATGGACGCCCATTTCCGGCGCTCTTGGGAGGACGCCGGGATGGATCCCTCCCTGGTCGCCTTTCCCGAGAATCTTCCCCGGCTTTCCTTCGGGAATTGGGTTGGTGGGGATCGCGACGGCCACCCCCTTGTCACCCCGGAGGTGACCCGCGATACATTGGACAGGTTTCGCGAGGTGGGAACCGGAGTCGTCAGGACCCAGCTGCAGGAAGTTTTCAACAACCTGAGTCTCAGCAGTGAGTATCAGGAGGCACCCACCAATCTGATCCGGCGGACCCATGAAATCGAGGAGTTCCTTCGCAGCCATGGAATTGAGACGGGATGGAGGCCAAGGCTCGAACCCTGGCGCCATTATGTCCATCTTCTACTGACCCGTGTTGATGAAGTCGGGCCTGCCCGGTATAGACAATCGGCGGAATTGTTGAAGGACCTTCGCATTCTCCGGGATTCCCTTCTTGATATTGGCTCCCATCGCCTTGCGGAAAGCGATGTCATGCCCGTGGAACGCCTGCTCTCGGTCTTTGGCTTTCATCTGGCCGCCATGGATATTCGTCAGAACAGCGACTTCCATGATCGTGCGGTGGAGCAACTTCTCAAGGAGGCGGGCTTCGAGGATTGTGCCTACTCCGAGTGGCCCGAGGAAAAACGCCTCGCCTTTCTCGACAGGGAACTCCGTTCGCCCCGCCCCTTCACCAGCGAGCGTTCCCAGCTTGGCAAGGAAGCAACCGCCGTCCTTGGGTGTTATCGCGTTGTCTATCAATACATCCAAAAGAACGGTCCCGAGGGCATTGGCTCCCTCATCGTCAGCATGACGCGTTCCCTTTCGGACCTGCTGACGGTGTACCTCCTTGCGCGGGAGGCCGGTCTCGCCAGAAACACCCGTGACGGCCTTGTCTGTGATGTGAGCGTGGTGCCCCTGTTTGAAACAATCGATGACCTGGAACGCGCCCCCGACATCCTGAAGGGTTTCCTGTCCCACCCCATCACCGCGAGAAGTCTCGCCGCCCGCATGGGGAACAGGCCGATCCAGCAGGTCATGGTGGGGTACAGCGACAGCAGCAAGGATGGCGGCTATATGGCCAGCCAGTGGACCCTTTACCGGGCCCAGGAAGCCCTTGCAGCAGCCGCGCGAAACTCCCGGGTGGAGGTCTGTTTCTTCCATGGTCGTGGCGGAACGCCCAGTCGTGGAGCGGGACCGACGCACCGGTTCCTGGAGGCCCTCCCGCAGGGATCACTCACGGGACATTTTCGCATGACCGAGCAGGGGGAAACGATCTCCCAGAAGTACGCAAACGCCATCACGGCGATATACAATCTGGAGTTGCTCCAGGCCGGAGTCACAGCGTGCACCCTCCGCAGCGACACCTTCTGGCAGAAGGACGAGGATTTCCTCCGCATCGCCGCACGCCTTTCGGAATACAGCGAGGAGGCGTACCGTGCCCTCCTTACCAGGGACGGGTTTATAGACTACTGGGCCCAGGCGACACCCATTGATGCCCTGGAACACAGCACCATCGGCTCCCGCCCGGCACGGAGAACGGGACGGCG
>JAFIGB010000434.1 GCA_020831705.1 Candidatus Sumerlaeia bacterium
CCCGTGTCACCCACCGCCATTGCCTTGCCGAGATGCCCGAGGGGGAAGAGGCCCACGGAGATGGGAATGCCACGGGCGTGGGCTTCCTCGTGGGTAAGGCCAACGCCGGCGACTTCTGGGAATGTATAGACAGCGAAGGGAATGGGTGAATCGAAGGCACGGGGATGGCCAAGGGCGCTTTCCACGGCACTGACACCGTGGGCGGAAGCTGCATGGGCAAGGAGACACTTTCCGTTGGCATCGCCAATGGCGTAATACTTCTTTCTGGCGGTCAGGAGGGTGTCGTCCGTTTCAATGAAACCCCGGTCGTTGAGTTTGATGCCAACGGTATCGAGTCCGATGCCGGATGTCGCCGGACGACGGCCAACAGCAACCAGGACACGATCGAAGGTGTCGGAGTTCCCATCGCCAAAGCGCACGTTGACGGCATCATCTTTAATCCCCATGTCCTCCACCCTTGTGGAGAGAAGGCACTTGATGCCGCGGGACTTGAACACCTTCGCAAGCTCATCAGCCAGCGACCCATCCATTCCCGGAAGGAGCTTGGGCATCATTTCCACGATGGTGACATCCACCCCAAAAGGCTGGAGCATGCAGGCAAATTCACAACCAATAACTCCTCCACCCACGATCAGAAGTTTTTTTGGCAGGGTGTCCCAGTGGAGGGATTCGTCGCTTGTACAGACAAAGTTGGTGTCGGTCGGCCAACCGGGAATTCGAACTGGTGTCGAACCCGTGGCCAGGATAACACGATCGGTGGTGATGGTTTCCTTGGCGCTTCCATCGTCGTTTGTGATGACGACACGTCCTTCGCCATCCAGGACACCAAGGCCCTGATAACCCACAACCTTGCGTGCGGCAAGGAGCCCCTTGATACCACCACGAAGTTTGGTCAGGATCTTGTCCTTGCGCTTTTGGACACGGGTCCAATTCACCGTGACCTCCCCGGTGAGATCGAGCCCCATTTCCTTCGCGTGGCCAATCTCGTGGGACAATTCTGCCGTTGCCAGAAGGGCCTTGGAGGGAATACACCCCCAGTTCAGGCAGGTGCCCCCGTAGAAGGGATGGCGTTCAATGATCGCGGTGCTCGCCCCGCGTTCTGCCGCCTTGAGGGCTGCAATATATCCACCGGGGCCGGAGCCGATGACCACCAGGTCGAAGTGTTTGTTGCTCATACCTTACAGTCCTTTTTCAGGGCGTCCTGCGTCTATATGTTGATACAACGAGTGTGTTCAGTCCAGGGCGTGGGGATTCTCGAGGACTTCCTTCAGCCGGGCCATGAACTGACCTGCCACCATGCCGTCCACCACACGGTGATCGGCACTGAGGGTCAGCGTCATGGTCCTGCCCGGGCGCATGGCACCGTCCTTGACGATGACCTCTTCGACAATGGTTCCGACGGCCATGATTCCCGATTCCGGCGGGTTGATGATGGCGGAAAACTCGGGAACACCGAACATTCCAAGGTTGGAAATTGTAAAGACACCGTGCCCTTGGCCCTCGACCTTCCCGGACCTGCCGGCCTCGACAATTCGCCGTGTCTCCAGGGCCAGATCCTCAAGGGATCGCCCCTCGACCGCCATCACCACCGGAACGATCAAGCCGTTGTCGGTACCAACAGCGATGCCGATGTTGCTGTGTGGCACCTCCACCTGCTCGTCTCCCTCAAGGCGTGTTCGGAACGGCGGGAACTCCTGAAGCACCCGACCAATCGCGAGGACAAGGACGTCATTGATCGACACCTTGTATTTCGCTTTTTCCGCTTTTTGATACGCCAGCAACGGGGAGGCGTCGAACTTCATCTTCACGTAAAAATGGGGGACATTCTGCTTGGAAGCCACCAGGTTTTTTCCAATGGCACGGCGCATCTTTGACAGGGGCGAGCGGACTGGTTCGCTGCTGTCAATATAGACAGGACCGGCGGGGGCGACCATGGGTGTACCCATTGCCGGGGCACGGCCAATTCCCGTCTTGGCAGCAGTCTCAACATCAGTGGATAAAATACGTCCCTGCGGTCCGCTGCCCAATCCAACCGCATCAATGGCCACACCAAGGACCGTGGCAACTTTTCGCGCTGCGGGCGATGCCTTCACGCGACCACCACTGGTCGGTGCGGGTGTAGTCGGACGCGGCTGGTGCTGCTGGGTGGGACGGGGTGCAGGTGGCTTCGGTGCAGCAGGCTTTGGCGGGGCAGGTGCCTGTTGCTCCTTGGCCCCTCCACCGCTTTCCGCACGATGGCGGGCAAGCCATGCTTTTGCATCAGCCTCGGATTCGGCAAGTATGGCGATCGGTTCCTTCACGGGGATGATGTCCCCCTCTTTCGCGACAAGGAGGGCCAACGTCCCTTCCTCTTCGACCTCGACTTCCATCGTGGCCTTGTCCGTCTCAATTTCCGCGATGATGTCGCCCTTCGAAATCTTGTCACCGACCTTGGCCGACCAGGAAAGAAGGGTGCCCTCCTCCATGGAGTTGCCCGCCTGGGGCATCAGAATGGGTGTGACGGGGCCGGATGGTTCAGGAAGATCGGCAGCAGGCGATGCGGCATTCCCGGCATCCTGCCCAGCGTTCGAGTCGCCCTTGCTGGCTGCGAGCCACGCCTTGGCGTCCTCCTTCGATTCGGCGAGGATGGCGATGGGCTCCTTGACAGGAATGATATCGCCCTCATCCGCGAGCAGAAGGGCCACCGTGCCTTCCTCCTCGGCCTCCACTTCCATGGTGGCCTTGTCCGTCTCTATTTCCGCGATGATGTCGCCCTTCGCGACCTTGTCGCCCACCTTCACCGACCAGGAAAGGAGGGTTCCTTCCTCCATGGAGTTGCCCGCCTGGGGCATCAGAATGGGGGAAACAGGACCAGAAGGTTGGGTCATGGGCTTCTTCTCCGCCTTTTTATCATCAGTTGTGGCTTGTTCCCGAGCGGTGCGCACGGCTTTGCGGGTGGTTTCTGCCACTTCCTCAATGCTGTGAACGGCCTGCTCGGCGGCCTTGCGTCCCCTGTCAAAGAGCCCGCCAAGGGTTTTGCGCGCTCCATCTGCGAGGGTGGCGAGGTTCTTCGCAAGGGCCTCCTGGGCGCGCTCCACCTGGGAGCCGGGTTCCTCGCCGGGAAGAAGGACAACGGCGAGAGGGGCACCGACCGGAGCGGTTTTCCCCTTCTTGCACAGGATCTTGTGAAGAGTTCCCTCCATGGGGGATTCGATCTCGACCCGGCCTGATTCTGCCTCGACAAGGGCAATAATGTCGCCGGTTTGGACTGGTTTACCCTCTTTCAGTCGCCATTCGAGGACGGTGACGGTGGGGGAACCATCTGGAAGTTGAGGAATTTGAACGATTGACAAGGCGGAATCCTCCGCAGGGTGGCCAGTATTACTGGCGATTTTTGGTGGATTGTGCTCAAAAAATGACGGAGGTCAATCATGATTATGCACTTTTGGGTTGAATTCCGGCAAATTCTGGCAAACATTTACGGCGCTTTCACGACGGACTTTGGAGCCTCCAATCAAAATGAGTCAACAACGCCGAGATACCATCCTGCGCCAGGTCCTTCAATTGGGCCATGTGACGGTGAAGGGTCTCGCCGACGAAATGAATGTCTCCGAGGCAACGGTGCGCCGGGATCTTCGTGCCCTTGCTGATGCCGGGG
>JAFIGB010000436.1 GCA_020831705.1 Candidatus Sumerlaeia bacterium
TTTGGGAGGGTTTAATACTACGATCAAACGCTGGCGTCAGCACCCCATGAGAGGTTCATTTACCGCCCGCCCGGGCCTCCCCCCGTGCGGTCCTCCCCCACCCGTGGCCCTGTAGCTCAATTGGTTAGAGCAGCGGACTCATAATCCGTTGGTTTTCGGTTCAAGTCCGAACGGGGCCACCACTCCAAAACCCAGCAAAAAACACAAAAAAACCTCTCCACGTCCGTCGGGATATGGGCAGCGGCGGAGGAGGCTTTTCGTAATAATTTCACAACCGCCTCAGACATGACCAGATTGCCCATCTGGAACCCTCAACTATCGTAGTGAGATTTCATTATGGTGACGATTTGGCGACATGAAAATCCCCATTTGACTTCAGATACAAGTTAAGTATTTCATTTCACCGCACGCTGAGGAAATCAGGTGTAATCTCCCAGAAACGAGGATCTCCATAAGATGACAAAAAATATGATGCTTGCTGCGGCAGTTATTTTGGCATCCGGCGCGACAGCCTTTGCCCAGGTTGACTTCAACGAAGTCGAAATCACACATTTCGCGACATCTCCTGAAATCCAGGCGTTGGCCAATAAAACCAGTGTGGGAACACTGTATGTCAGGTCCAATGGAACGGACACGGTTTACCTCATGCACTCAGCAGCTGGTGGTGACGACAACTTCGAGGAAACCCTGATTTCGTTTGATGCCCAACTTGCGACGACAAACGGAATTGGTGTTCTTCTTGCCGACAATGCGACAATGATGGCCGACTCCAACTCCACCCCGCCGGACGATCTTCGTCCCTCCGGCGTTGCCGCTTTCGAGGACACCTATGTATTTATCAATGGTCTCGGCAATAATCGCGAGGCGTTTGTTGGTGATCTGAGTGTCAGCCCCATTGCCTTTACTTCTGTTACTGGCTCCCTGGAAACATTGCTCAATGGCAACAATGGTGTCGCCTTTGCGAATGCAACCCAAATAGTCGCCGTGAACGCCTCTGACTTTGGTGGTGGCAACGGTGACACCGTTCTCATCGACCTGACGGCGGGAACCATCACGACTCTTTTCCCCGCTGCTGATATTCAAGCCGTTACCGGTGAATCCGACAACTCGATTCGCGGCTTTGATGTCGAAAACGGCACCCTCTGGGGCTTCGAGAACACCTCAGGTTCGATCCTCCGTATAGACGATGTTCTTGAACCCACCCGGACCATCACGGAAGTCACCTTTCCCGGAATCGGCAGCACATCAAGCGTTCGCAATATTGTGGTTTCCGGTGACGTCCTTCTCCTCAATGACAATGCAAACGATGTCATTTTGGCCTACGACATTTCCGACTCCGATAACCCGGTGGTCCTCGCAACGGTTGAGTTTTCCGATATAGAAGCCGCCATCCCGGGAACCACCTTTGGAGAGCCCAATTTCCACTCGGGTATGGCTGTAACACGCACCACATCTGAAACGCTGGAACTCTTCATTGGTGCCCGGAACAGTACCGGTCTTGGCCTTATCAAGGTCACCTTCGGCCAGGAAACAGTCACCAGTGCCCAAAACTGGGATCTCTATTAATCATCAGATTGATGAACAATGAAGGTCGGCAAGGCGGTTCAGGAGCAATCCTGGACCGCTTTCTCCGTTAGGGGCCATTTGTGGAGATCGCCCAGCCATGCTGTCCTGATTGTGGGGAGATGGTCGTATCTACACAGATGACAGGGGGGACCTGGTTACAACCAGCGCCGTTTCCTGAAATATAAGAGCAGGCCCAATGCAACAGCGGTCATGAGACCGAGGGTGGCGAAGTATGCCCAGGGCCACTGGAGTTCCGGCATGTACTCAAAGTTCATCCCGTATATTCCTGCCAGGAAGGTCAGGGGCATGAAGATGGACGCGAAAATCGTCAGGTGCTTCATGATCTCGTTGGTTCGATTGCCGATGCTGGTGAGGTAAAGATCGTGAAGGCCGCCGAGGAGGTCCCGGATGATGCCAAGGGTGTCTATAATGTGAAGGGCATGATCGTGGATATCGCGGAGATAGACACGGGTTTCACTGGCGATGAGATTGGACTCGTCGCGGGAGAGGGCACTGATCACGTCGCGAATGGGCCAGACGGATTTCCGCAGGAGGAGTAGTTCGCGCTTGTAATGATGAATTTTTGCCAGGGTGGATGGGGTCGGATTGTTGATCAACTCGATTTCCAGGGCCTCGACCTCGTTGCCGATCCGCTCCAGAATGGGGAAGTAGTTGTCCACGATTGTATCCAGCAATGCGTAGGCAAGATAATCAGACCTCATGAAACGAATACGTCTTCCCTCAGTGAGGCGCTTCCGAACCTCACCGAAAACATCCGTGGGATTCTCCTGAAACGTGAGAACGAAATTACTCCCCAGCACGAGGCTTATCTGTTCTGTATGTACTTCACCGGTTTGTTCATCATGCCGAAGCATTTGCACCACAATATAAAGGTAATCCCTGCCGTAGTCCTCCACTTTCGGGCGCTGCTGAATATTCAGGATGTCTTCCATCACGAGTTGGTGAATCTGAAACTTTTCCCCAAGTGATTCGATGACACGAATATCATGAAGGCCCCCCACGTTCACCCACGTGATTTTTTCCTCGTGGGAGGTTTCGATTTGTTGGAGTTGTTCCGGATCCAGCGAGATTTCCTCGAGGCTTTGTCCATCGAATCTGACCACTTCAACGACGACCTTGTCAGTCTTGTTCTCGCCGGTGAACTGAAGGGTCCCGGGTGGCGCCCCCACCTTTTTCATTCGTTTTTTGACGATTTTTCGTTTCATGGGAGGTAGCTTTCTCGTGGAGATCAGAGGCGGGGTTCTGCCCAGGGAACTACTGATACGTATGGGGCTTGGAAAGTCGGTTCAATGTCAAGGGGCAGTACCGGTTTGTGGAAGCCATCGGGTTTCGGGTGGAAAAATCTCCTTTGCGACTCGGTGTGTGGCTCCCACAGAATTGTCATCGTGCCACCCGGGAGGGACGGCCCCATACCAACGCGGGAGTTTGGACATGAAGTTTTTTTCCGGAGTCGTCGGTGCAATCGGTCTTTATCTCCTGGCCGGCTCTCCGTTGTTTGCTGAACCTCGCGCAAAAGCGGGGCACCTGGTCATGATTGGCGGAGGTCTCAGTTCCTCCAACGAAGTGGTTTACAACAAGATGATTGATCTTGCCGGGGAGGACGGTGCTATTGGGATCATCCCCGCAGCGGCATCGGATTGGGAGCGATCCACACGTTCGGTCATGGGGCGGTTTGAGTCTTATGGTGCTGGGGAACGGACTGATATCATTGAGGTCCATCGCAATGATCTCGAGGCGGCACTACTGCCGGAAATTGCCGACCAAATATCAGAAAAGCGGCTGCTCTTCTTTACCGGCGGGCAGCAACACCGCATCCTTACAGCCTTCCGTCCCAGGGATATGGAGGAGGTAATTCCCGCCTACAAGGCTCTTTGGGATGTACTGGCCGATGGTGGTGTCATTGCGGGAAGTTCTGCTGGTGCGGCCATGATGAGTGATCCACAAATTCGCGGTGGCAACAGTACCGGTGCGCTGGATGTCTATCTCAAGGGCGGCGAAGGGCGCGGTGTTCGAACGGAACGGGGCATGGGCTTTTTCCCCTTTGGAATGACCGACCAGCATTTCAGCGAGCGGGGGCGGTTTGCCCGGTTGGTTGTTGCCCTCGATCGTGAGGAGGTGACGCGTGGATTTGGAATTGCGGAAAACCGAGCGCTTCATGTGGACCTTGGAGCAGAAACCATCACCGGCATTGGGGGTCATCAAGCCGCCATCATCGTCGACATGTCCGAGGCCGTCTATAATGGTCACATGTTCGACAACATTCGTGTGAGTATGATTGGTGATGGTGATGTGGTCGATGGTAATACAGGCGGGATTACCCCCCGTGGGGATTTGGAGCCGGTTAATGTGAGGGAACTGACAAGGAATGTCCGCCAGTCGGACACCCTCCCGGAGCCCTATTACACGTCGGATGATCCCTGGGGAAGCAAGGTCGTGGCCCATGCACTCGGTGCCCTGACCCGATCGGAATATCCCGTCATCACCATTGGGAATGAGAACTTCGAGGTCGTCTTTACCCACGATGACCGGACACGGATGTATATCGCCGCCGGTCATCATGTCAAGTCACTGGAGGACCTTGATTTTGTACTCATCAATGCCCTCGCACAGATCATCGCGGTTCCTTCGGTAGATGAAGAGAAGGATTACGCCAAGGACTCAGAGCCGATTATTATCAAGCCCGAGGAGGAAGAGGAAGTTCCCGCCTTTTAGATGTCCATAACTTCCTCGTCAGGGTGTTGCAAAATCTTCCACTCCCGAATGGGCTTGCCCGCGGACCCTTAAACCGCTCCAATTCGCTCGAAAATGATCGGGTTCGATCTCCCCGCAAGGCACCCCTAAGGAATTGAGATACCATGAAAGCAATTGTTCAAACTGGATTGATGAAGTTGGAACTCCGTGACGTGCCTGAACCTCGTATTCAGGATCCCATGGACGTGAAGATAAAGATGAAGGCACTCGGGGTGTGTGGATCCGACATTCATTATTACAAGACCGGCCGGATTGGAAGCATGATCGTCAATTACCCCTTCACCCTTGGGCACGAATGCGCCGGCGAGGTGGTGGAAGTCGGATCAGGCGTCAAGAATCTGAAACCGGGTGACAGGGTCGCCATTGAGCCGGCGGTGGTCTGCGGCAAATGCGATCAATGCCTGGCTGGTCGCCCAAATACCTGCCGCAATTCCCGGTTCCTGGGATGCCCCGGGCAGGCGGAAGGGAGCCTTTCCGAGTATATAGTCATGCCGGAGGAGAACTGCTTTCCCGTCAAGGATTCCACGACGATGGAACAGGCGACGATTTCCGAACCGCTGGCCATCGGTGTTTATGCAGTGAACCAGGTGCTCCCTCTTGCCGGTGCATCGGTGGGGATCCTGGGGATGGGGCCGATCGGATGGAGTGTCATGCTCCCGGCGATTCACCATGGGGCGCGGGCAATTCTGACAACGGACAAAATTCCTGAGCGATGCGAGTTGGCCATGCAGGGAGGCGCCCATTACGCAGGCAACCCCAAACGCGAGGATATTGTCGCCGCTATTCTCGAAAGGGAACCTGCCGGGCTTGATGTGATTTTTGAGTGTTGCGGGATGCAGGAGGCGCTCGACCAGTCATTGGAAATCCTCAAGCCGGGCGGGAAACTGATGCTCATTGGGATCCCTGAATTGGACCGGATTTCATTTCAAATCGACAAGATGCGGCGGAAGGAAATCACGCTGGTGAATGTTCGCCGCCAACGCCATTGCGTGGAGCCGGCCCTTGAGCTGATCGAGGAAAATGGCATCAATGTCGATGCAATGATCACCCACCGATTCCCCCTTGAGGAAACACCGCAGGCCTTCGACATGCTGGCAAATTACAGGGACGG
>JAFIGB010000501.1 GCA_020831705.1 Candidatus Sumerlaeia bacterium
GATGGGGTTAAACCTTAACCGGCAGAAGACCTGAGCCGCCTGAAGTTTTGAAGGACATAATTTCGGGATCAAATCTAAAGGAAATTGGAAGGAGATGCTTTTGGAAAATAACGGCAGTTTCAGGCCTCAAACTACCCGCCCCGAAAGTCTGAACTGAGATGTTCAGCCAAATATACTACCAATCACCGAAGCGGGGGTATAAATGCTGTGAGCCCCCGCAACAAAATGGTGCGCTTCATTTACCGGTGGTTTTGAGTCTAAATGCCCGGAAGCGTAAAGAAAAAGCAACGCTCCCACTTGCTTAGCAAATCCGATTTGTGATCAGCATCCCAATAGCATCGCGATTTAATGAGACAGATATTTCTCAGGCGTTTTCGAAAGCTTTTTAGCAGCAACAAAAAACAGCCCCGGAGGGCCGTAGTTTTTCTGCACTATTTTGTTAAAAATCAGAACACGCTTAGCGCGGCCAGGCATAATTCAATACTAATTTACACTTAGCTATTTAGAAATTTTCTCAGGGTACACGCCAGGGGTGACACATACTGTCATGCTGCTTAATTATATTGCTGATGCCGAAGAACAAAATTATATTAGAATACACCGGCATTTTGTAAACTACTATTAAATATTACCAACTATGCTCCAAACACTGCTAAAAATTGGTGAGCAAATCTACAACGAAGATGGAATTTGGGCTTGGCTCACTACTGTCCCGGCTTATGATCATGAAAAGACAAATTGGGTATTACCTATACTTTTTGATTGTGTTGATGCTGAAATCAAAGCATTGAAAACCGAAATGGAATTATTTGACCCCAAAGAATCAGCTCAAAAATTTAGGTTACTTAATCCTGGTTTGTGGGGACCGCGAGGAAATAAGGTTGCACATACAACTGAAACGGATAAGCTCAAGATGCTTACAGAAACTTTTTTTGGTAAAGGGAAGAAGGGCATTGGTAGTTTTGCCAAAGCTATCATTGACCTAAACTCAAACATAGAGAAACGGCTCATATTCCTGGCATTAACAGAGATTAATCAGGTACTGTCAAGTAAAGTCGGGTTGCTTAACGCCAAGTCACTCTTGGAAAGCTGTGATCTTGGGAAAAGCGAAAGCATCGTCATGTTTACCACATATTTTAGGTCCGAGTCCATTACTCAAGGACAAATTGTGCCGTTACATAGTCTGGATGGGTATGAAGAATTTGTCCATAAAAAGTTCGTCGAAGTTAAGTCCCCCTTTTCAGGTATTGATTTCGTTGCATCCATGAGTACAGATGATCTTTCCGATTCAAACTTCTTAGGCCGATATAACATCAACAAGGTATTCCAGACTACAGGTATCAATTATGCAGCGAATTTTTCTGACCATCAGAAAAGCTATCAGCTATCAACCCAAAGAAAGAGGTATCTCGATCTTGCCTCAAACCACATTTTAAATAGTAAATCCTTAAAAACAACAATCGCCGGCATAAGCCACCTCATTATTCCAAGCCTGCTAAACCGGGATTTGGAAAATTTTGATACAGAACTCATATCAGAGGCCATTTCGGCCACGAATGAGTTTTTATTCAGAATGCTGCAAACGGATACCGGGATACAGAAAAACCTGTCGCAGCTCCCTTTGTTTTGGGTGAATTATATCGGATATGAATCTGACGGCAACTCCTTCAAAATTATCAGTCAAACAAATGACGTGAATAGCTTTTATCTCGCCAAACTGATCGAAGTTTTTGGAGACACCTCTTACGAGTTAAGCGACCTGCTTGGCAATCAGGGCGGCTTCAACCTGCAAAGCATATACCGGATAATTCCGATACGCGACGGTCAGAAGGCAAAAGTGAATCCGGTACTTAGCCTCTTCAAAGATATTTTTGAACAGCGGCCCATCGATCCCAACCTGCTTTTTGAGCATTTCAAAAACCTGCTACTCTGCCACAGGTTCAGCCGCTACAGAGCTTTTAGCAATATCAGAGAAAACAACAGTTTCGACTATGCCATCAAAGATGCTGTATTTAAATATGCAGCCATGTTCTATGCTTTAAAACACTTAAACCTGATACCTATGGATACAACACAACCAACCGAAACCGCTCCCTTACCCGAAGAAAGCAGCTTTCAGGAGCATACGGAGCATCTTTTTGCCCGAATGCAGTACACTGATGCCGAGAAGGCCCTGTTTTATCTGGGTCGTGTGCTTTCATCTGTTGCTTATGCACAATACAAAAAAGGCCATGAAAGCAAGCCTGTACTCAACAAGCTAAACTTTAATGGCATGGATGAGCAGGCGATGATGCGCTTTAGCCTTGACCTTGCTGAAAAAGCACGGCAGTATAACCTGCACAGAGAGACCGATTTTAACTTCGCACGCTTCAGAGCTTTATTCAACGAGAAAAGCTGGCCCTTAACCAAGGAGCAAAATTTATTTTATCTGCTTGCCGGCTACACCTTCCACCTCACCCTTCCATCCAAACAATCCTAATTTTAACGACCATGAATACCATACAGCACAATTCAGATTTTCTCTTTCTTTACGAAGCCATCAATTGTAACCCCAACGGCGACCCTGACCAGGAGAACAAACCCAGAATGGATTATGACACGCAGACCAATCTGGTGACCGATATCCGGCTTAAGCGCTACATTCGTGATTACCTAATGCAGCAGGGCGAAAATGTGTTTGTTTCGATGGAAGAGGAAAGAAAAGTAAACCCCGACCAGAAACTGGAGTTTGTGATAAACCGCCTGCTCACCGATGAAAACCTCATAAATACATATTTTGAGGGGCACGACGATATGAAGGAGGCTTTTCAGGCAATCCTTACCAAACAAAAGGACAGCAAAGGTGTGTTTAAAGCCCTTCAAAGTACTGATAATAAAAGTCTTAACGTATTCATACTGGCTAAAATCGTAAAGGAAACCTTCCCTGATATACGTCTGTTTGGAAGCGCCTTTGCTGTAAAGGGCTTTACGCGTGCTTATACAGGCCCGGTACAGATCAACTGGGGCTATTCCCTCAACAAGGTCTATCCCGTAGCATCTGATTCAATCGTAACGATTATGAATGATGACAGCAGCACCTTCGGGAAAGATTACCGCATCCATTACAGCCTGCTGGCCTTTCACGGGGCCGTGAACAAATACGCCGCTGTTTCCACAGGCCTTACAGATGAAGATATGGAGCTGTTCCGCTCTGCAATATGGAGCGCCATTCCTTCCCTGCCAACCCGCTCCAAGCTGAATCAGTACCCTAAGCTCTATCTTGAAATTATCTATAACGACGGGTTCCACAATGGCTACTTTGGCGACCTGCGCAACTATATCGGCTGTGAAGCGGCAGCGATTACCGGAGGAGATTTCAAAAAAGTACGCAAGCTTACAGACCTTTCCCTCAGCTTCACACGCCTCGAAGAATTAATTCAGGAACATAAAGGAGCTGATAAACCCATCAAAGATATTGTACTAAAGTCCTCTTCCGATCTGGCCATAAACCTCAGCTGATATGGAAATTTTATCCTTTAGTGTGGAGGGGAAGTTTGCACATTTCCGCAAATTTCACGGAAACAATACGGCAATGAGCTATTCCCTGCCACCCCGTACCACGATTACGGGTCTGCTTGCCGCATTGCTGGGAGAGCCCCGGGAGGCTTATCATGCTGAATTTCAGCATGATAAGCTTAAAATTGGAATCAGGGTTGAAACGGAGGTGAAGAAGTCTTTCCACCGGTTGAATTTCCTAAAGGTTGTTGGGAAAGAAGACTTTAGCGGCCAAAAAGGACGCATACAAACGCCTTTTGAGGTTGTAACCGGCAACAAACTGCAGGAAGACATGGTGAGATACCGGATTTATCTGGCCGCAGGCGAGCCTCCGGAAACCTACGAACGGCTGAAAAAAGCCCTGCTTTCCGGTACTCAACACTACCACCTGAGTTTAGGGATTGCCGCTTTTTCTGCCTTTATAAATCGGGTAACGCTCAGCACCGGCACGCTAAGGCAGGCGAACAACGAGTGGGTTGAGATACACTCCGCCTGCAACAGTGAGCAGGTACAGGAAATTGACTTCCCGGAAGAAGCCTATCTGAAGTTCAGTTTTGTGGAGGAAGAACTACTGCCTGCCGATTTTATCGGTGGAGATAAAGGTCGGGAGGTGTACCGCATGAACCGGATTCTGTTTGCCACCCGACCCATGCCTTTACGGGTGAAGCTAAGCGGCTCCTATGCTGAACTCCCGCTCGCAGATGGTACCACTGAAAACATTCAGTTTCTTGAATATGCAGCCGTACTCGCACAGCAGCACTGATACCAACGGGGTACAAACCGGCAGTAAGCTCCTTGTTCATCATTTAGAGCAGGTATCAGGTATTGCTTTAACCAACTTTTCTGCCCGCACCCGTTTTGGGGATGACGGAATCTACCCGGATTTCCTCAAAACGGTTTGCTGGCTGCATGATTTTGGAAAGGCTACAGAATGGTTTCAAAAGTATTTGCTGGGAGAGCGCATCCCCAATGCGATGCTAAAAAACCACGCGAGTCTGGGTGCTCACACGGCCTGGAACCTCCTCCAGAAAAAGCCAAAACCTGCCCTTCTGGCCTATTTCATCATCAGGCTGCACCATAGCAACCTCATGAATTTCGAAAAGGTGCTTTGGCCCGACAGCTATATCAGTAACAAGCGCAGCATTCAGGCAATTCACGCACAACAGGTGCAGAAACTGATGAATACGGGCATTTTCACGCAGGGTCTCGGGGCAGAGACACAGCTGGATACAAGCTTCGCTGAACCCAAAAAACTTCATCTCGCCTACAAACAGCACCTGAAAGGAAAAACCGATGCAAGGGATTACTTCCTAATCAACTACCTGTTTTCGCTGCTCACCGAAGCAGATAAACTGGATGCATCTGATACCCCGGTTTATGCACAGGTGAGCATCGCTGCTGACAGCGTTGACCTCCGGCCGGGCTTTGGTAAGCCACATTACCCCAATAAACCCCTTTCCGAATTTTCGCAAAACGAGCTTCGTAATTATGTTCGGGCTCATGTAGTTGCAAACCTTTCCCGCGCTGATATCCTTCAAAAAAGAATCTTCACCCTCGCCGCTCCCACCGGAATTGGCAAAACCATGACCGCGCTCGACTTCGCCCTGAAACTGCGAAGCAGAATTGAAACGGAGGAAGGGTACTTTTGCCAGATTATTTACGGACTCCCTTTTATCAACATTATTGAGCAGGCCCTTCGGGAATATGAGCAAACCCTGCCTGCCGGTCAGATTTTAGCCCACTACCAATATGCCGATCTCTTCGGGCAGAGCAAGCCGGATACTGCCAAAGATTTTGATACTGAAAAAGGATACCATCAAACCAAAATGGCCTGGGATACCTGGCAGAGCGATGTTGTTATCACCTCATTTGTACAGCTTTTTGAAACCCTGATCGGCAACCGCAACAGATTACTCAAAAAATTTCGTCACTTCGCAGATGCTATCCTCATCATTGATGAAGTACAAACCCTTGCGATCGAAAAACTACCCCTTATAGGCGCAGCGCTCTATTATGCCGCGAAATGTCTGAACACAAGGGTAATCATAATGACGGCT
>JAFIGB010000437.1 GCA_020831705.1 Candidatus Sumerlaeia bacterium
CCTCCGGCGGTATAGGTACCCAGACGCGACTTGTCGCGACGGTCTTGCTGATGTGTCTTCTCGACGTGGAAACCGGCGATGACCTCCTCGCGCCCCTTGCGGTAGCGGTCGGCGGCCTTGCGGCCCATCATTTCCTCAAGGGTCTTCCCGCGGCGGGCAGCCACGTCCTCGGCCAACTCCATCATCCGAAGCCCCTCAAGCGTGGCACGAACCACGTTGAGCTGGTTGTCGGAACCGAGAACCTTGGTCAGGATGTCATGGACACCGGCCAGGGTCAGCACGGAGCGGGCAGCGGGACCGGCAATAAGGCCGGTACCTTCGGAGGCGGGCTTGAGAAGCACACGACCCGCGCCAAAAACACCAATGGTGGAATGGGGGACGGTACGACCAACAAGGGGAACACGGATGAGGCTCTTCTTGGCAGCCTCGACCCCCTTCTGGATCGCATCGGGAACCTCGCGTGCCTTGCCGAAGCCGACACCGACGACACCATTGCCATCACCGACGACCATCAGGGCGCTGAAGCTGAAGCGGCGACCACCCTTGACAACCTTGGAGACGCGGTTGAGGGAAACAAGTTCCTCGCGCAGGTCCAGGCGATCAGGGTCGATGATCTCGCGGTAGCGATCAATCGCCACGCCGATTTGCTCGGTGCTGGAAAGCCCTTCGGCTTCACCCTCACCATCGTTTTCATTCAATTCAAAGTCGTTGTTGCTCAAGTCGTCTCTCCCTTGTGCATGAGGAGCGTTGGGGTTTCCATGGCTGTCGATCAAAAGACTACGCCGGCTTCGCGCATCGCATCAGCGATGGCCTTGACACATCCGTGGTAGCGGTAACCGCCACGGTCAAAGACGACCGTTTCGATGCCGCGGTTCTTCAGTTCCTCACCTACCTGCTTGCCGAGAGCAGCGCCACCGGCCTGGTTGGCCATGTGCTTGCCCTTGGTGTCCTTGGAGGCGGTTGTAAAGGTCGCCAGCGTCCGGCTTCCCGAATCGGGGGAATCGTCGATAACAACCACATAGAAGTGCTTCAGGCTCTTGCGAATACTGACGCGGGGGCGCTCGGCCGATCCGCGTACCTTGCGGCGCACCCGCCAATGGCGGCGACGAAGGTTTTCTTTCTTGTTGAGCTTCATTTTGCTTTCTCCAGCCCTGGGGAGCCTACGGCGTGGTGCAGGCTCCAGGCCTTAATTGGTGGCGAAGATTACTTGGCCGACTTGCCGGCCTTGCGGATGACATGCTCGTTGAGGTAACGAACACCCTTGCCCTTGTACGGCTCAACGGGGCGCAGCTTGCGAATCTCGGAGGCTATCTGACCGACAACCTGCTTGTCGATACCCTCGACAATCACTGTTGTCTGCTTGGGAACCTGAAACGTGATGCCAGTGGGGGCCTTCACCAAAACGGGGTGGGAGTAGCCCAGGCTCAGGTTCAGATCCTTGCCCTGAAGCGCGGCACGGTAACCAACACCCTGAATTTCCAGCTCCTTGGAGAAACCGGTGGTGACACCAGTGACGCAGTTGGAAATCAGGCGCTGATAGAGGCCGTGAAAGGCACGGGCCTGGCGGGAATCGTCGAACCGGCGAACGACGAGAACTTCGCCGTCGCGCTGGACATCAACATTGCCGTGGTGCTGCACCGACAGGGTGCCCTTGGGCCCCTTGACGGAGACCTCGGTGCCTTTGATCGTGACTTCGACCCCGGCGGGGATCGAAATGGGGAGTTTACCAATGCGGCTCACAGCCGTTACCTCCGAAAATCGTCGTGGTTGATCCCTGCAACGGTCACCAGACCGTGCAGAGAACCTCACCGCCAATGTTGCGCTGGCGGCATTCGCGTCCTGTCATGATTCCCTGGCTCGTGGTCATGATGGTGATACCAAGACCACCGCGAACGTGGGGAATATCTCCCGAGCGCATGTAGCGGCGCAACCCGGGCTTGCTGATTCGTTGGAGACCCGAAAGGGTCCGTTCCTTACTGGGGCCATACTTAAGGAAGACACGGATGGTGCCCTGCTTGTTGTTGCGCATGACCTTGTAATACTTGATGTAACCCTCTTCCTTGAGGATGCGCGCGATGGCAACCTTGCTCTTGGAATTGGGAATGTCCACGTGATCAAGCCCCGCGCTGTTGGCGTTGCGAATGCGCGTGAGCATGTCTGCGATCGGATCGGTGTGCGTCATCTGAGATTCAAGCCCTCCGGAGTCAGTTGCGGAACGGCATGCCGAGGAGACGAAGGAGTTCCTTCGATTCGGCATCGGTTTTGGCGCTGGTCACGAACGTAATGTCCAGGCCACGGTTACGGGAAATCTGGCTGTAGTCCAACTCGAGGAAAATGAGGTGCTCGCGCACACCCATCGAGTAGTTCCCACGGCCGTCAAAGCTCTTGCCGGGAATTCCGCGGAAGTCACGAACGCGGGGAAGTGCCACATGGACCAGGCGATCCATGAACTCCCACATCCGGGCACCACGCAGGGTGACGAAACAACCAACGGGCATCCCCTCGCGAATCTTGAAGGTGGAGATGGCGCGGCGGGCACGGGTAAGGCGGGGCTTCTGACCGGAGATGATCATCAGCTCCTTTTCCGCGGCATCGAGTTCCTTGATATCGCGGGAAGCCTCCCCCACGCCCATGTTCAGGGTGATCTTCTGCAGGCGGGGAATCTGCATCACATTGGCATAAGCGAATTTCTCGCGCAATGCCGGGGCCACTTCCTGACGATACTTCAACAGGAGGCGGGGAGTGTATCCCGCCGCGGGGCCGTTCGCGTTGGTAACTTCAGTGGAGGACATAATCGCTCTTCTACTCCGAAAGCTGTCCCGGGGAAAGCCCCCCGGGCGGGCGGATTAGTTCTGGTCGAGAGGTGTCCCGGAGGCGTTGCGGCCCACGGTAACACGGACACGACGACCATCGACAACCTTGCTGCCAACGCGCACCGGCTTGTCGGTCTTTGGATCGACAATGGCCACGTTGCTGATATGGATTGGAGCCTCGCGCTGGTCAATGCCACCGCTGCGCCCTTCCTTCGTCTGGCGGACCTTCTCATGGTAGGTGCGAAGGTTGACACCCTCGACGATTACCATGTCCTTCTCGCGGAGAACCTCAAGGATCCGGCCACGTGTCGGTGCCTGCCCCTTGCTCTTTTGAGCCCGGTCGTTGCCACTGGTGACTTCAACCAGGTCGTCTTTGCGAAGCTTGTTCTTCATCGGTGCATCCTGACTCCACAGGGGTTTCGCGCGCAGGGCGCCACTCACATTACCTCGGGGGCGAGGGAAATGATTTTCATGAACTTGCGGGCGCGAAGCTCGCGGCCAACAGCACCGAAGATACGGGTGCCAACCGGTTCATTGTTATTGTTGATCACCACCGCGGCGTTGTCGTCGAAACGGATGTAGGAACCATCCTCACGGCGAACTTCCTTGCGGGTGCGAACGACCACCGCCTTGATGACGGCGCCCTTCTTGACGTTGCCCTGGGGATCAGCATCCCGCACGGAGCAAACAATCACATCGCCGATGGAGGCGTAGCGGCGCTTGGAGCCGCCAAGGACCTTGAAACAGCGCACCTTGCGGGCGCCGCTGTTGTCGGCCACTTTAAGAACGGTATATTCTTGGATCATCGCTCGGTATCCTTAAAGACCTTGCTGGGATTCGGCGGGGTGCCGTGATTACTTCGCGCGCTCGGTAACGCGGACAAGACGCCAGCGCTTGAGCTTGCTCAGGGGGCGGGTCACCTCGGCCGCCTCGACCAGGTCCCCAATGTTCGCCGTGTTCTGCTCATCATGAACATGGAACTTCTTCTTGCGGCGAATGTACTTCTTGTAGAGGGGGTGCTTGACCAGACGCTCCACCTCGATGACGATGGTCTTTTCCATCTTGTCACTGACAACCTTGCCCGCAATCCGCTTGGGTTGGGGCTTGAGGTCTTTGTTCCCAGCGGTGTCAACAGTCGTTTCGGCCATGGGGCCACACTCCTCAGATAAACAATCTAGTCAGTTCGGGCCGGAAAAACGACGCCCGCTTTTCCAGGGTTAGGACGATGCCCGCTTCTTTTCGTTCACTACGGTCAGGAGGCGGGCGTAATCACGGCGCTGCAAACGCAGCTGGGCCGTGTTGTCCTGCTCCTTGGTGACGAGACGTTGGCGGGTGTCGAACATTTCCTTCTCCAGTTCCGCCTGGCGGAGCTCAAGCTCCTCCATGTCCATTTCACGCAATTTCTTGGTGACGAGTTTCTCGTGAGCCATGATCAACCTTCCTCCTCGGCGTCAGCCGTGGCGACAGCAGCCACATTCTCACGCATGATGAACTTCGCCTTGAAGGGGAGCTTGTAAATCGCACGGCCCATGGCCTTGCGAGCCAGCTCCTCGGGAACACCTTCAAGCTCGAAGAGAATACGTCCGGGCTTGATTACGGCCACCCAATGCTCCGGGTTGCCCTTTCCCTTGCCCATTCGGGTTTCCGCCGGCTTGACCGTCAGCGGCTTGTCGGGGAAAACACGGATCCAAAGCTTCCCGCCACGCTTGACCGCACGGGTAATGGCAACACGGGCCGCCTCGATCTGGCGGTTGGTCATCCAGCCGCATTCCTGGGCCTTGATGGCGTACGTCCCGAAGGAAATCGTAGAGCCCCGATACGCCTTGCCGCGGCGCTTGCCTTTTTGGACCTTGCGGTATTTTGTCTTCTTCGGCAGTAACATTTATCCAAACCTCTTCAGGGGTAAAGCTCCGGGGGCGTCGCCTCAGGAGGAAATACGGGGACCAGGCTTCGAGAAAACCTCACCACGGAACACCCAGGCCTTCACGCCAATGATTCCATACTTGGTCTTCGCTTCGGCCAGGCCGTAGTCAATGTCGGCGCGCAGGGTGTGGAGGGGAACGCGCCCCTCGCGGTACCATTCGCGGCGACTCATTTCAGCACCACCAAGACGACCGGAGCACTGAATCTTGACCCCAAGAGCACCGGCCTTCATGCAGGCCTGGACGGTGCGCTTCATGGCGCGACGGAAACTGATGCGGCGCTTGAGCTGGCCGGCGACATTTTCGGCCACCAACTGGGCCGTCAGGTCGGGACGCTTGACTTCCTCGATGATGACCACGATCTGCTTCTTGGTCATCTCCTCGAGCTTCTTGCGCAGCTTCTCGATCGACTCGCCCTTGCGACCGATAACAATACCGGGGCGGGCGGTGTGGATCGTAACCTTGGCGCGCTTGGTGGCCCGCTCGATCTCGATGGCGGCGATGCCGGCAAGCTCGAATTCCTGCTTCACAAGCTTGCGAATGGCGAGATCCTCGTGGAGGATTTCGCGGTAGTTACGCCGGTCGAAAGCACGGGACTGCCAGTCCTTGATGACGCCGAGGCGGAAACCGTATGGATGAATCTTCTGTCCCAAAGGAATGTGACCTCCTGGAGTTTACTGGGTAAGTGCGATATAAATGTGGCACTGGCGCTTGCGAACCCGCACCGCGCGCCCCATGGAGGCAGGACGGATGCGTTTCATCATCGGGGCATCGTTGACGATGATTTCCTCGACGATCAATTCCCCGGTCTCGCCGACCCGCTCGGAAGCGGCAGCCTCGGCGGCCTTAAGGGCCTTGAGCACATGCGGTGTGGCGGACGGACGTTGGGTGAAGGCAAGGATTTCCTTTGCCTCCTCAACACTCTTTCCGCGGATCAGGTCGGCCACCAGGCGCACTTTCCGTGCTGGGGTATGTACATGCTTTACCATGCACTTACCCACTATGGTTCTGCCGCGCGACGTTGTTGTATGCTTCTGAAGCTTCATCATGATCAGGGAACTCTCCTGGTCGGGGGAACCGCTTAGCGGCCCTTACCGCCCTTGTCCGGGTGAGACTTGAAGGTACGCGTCGGGGCAAACTCCCCCAACTTGTGGCCAACCATATTTTCGCTGACGAAAACGGGAACGAATCCCTTCCCGTTGTGAACCGCCAATGTATGGCCGAGCATGTCGGGGATGATCATCGAACGACGAGACCACGTCTTGATCACCTTCTTCTGGTTAGCCTGGTTGAGCGCGTCGATTTTCTTGACGAGCTTGTGGTCAACAAAGGGGGGCTTTTTTAGCGAACGTGGCATGAATCCTGGGTCCTTGTTCCTTCAGGGTCGTGGTCGGCAACCGATTACTTGTTGCGGCGCTTGATAATCATCCTGTTGCTGGCCTTGTTGCGCTTGCGCGTCACAAGACCCTTCGACTTCTGGCCCCAGGGCGAGCACGGATGACGACCGCCTGAGGTCTTGCCCTCACCACCACCCATCGGGTGGTCCACCGGGTTCATACTGACACCACGGTTGTGGGGGCGACGGCCCAGCCAGCGCGAACGCCCAGCCTTGCCGATGGTGACCAACTCGTGGTCGGTGTTGCCCACCTCGCCGATGGTGGCGCGGCAGGTCGAAAGGACCAGGCGCATCTCACCGGAGGGGAGGCGAAGTGTGGCGTGGCGACCCTCGCGGGCAACCAACATCACGCTGTTTCCAGCAGAACGGGCAATCTGTGCTCCGCGACCCGGCTGAAGCTCGACGCAGTGAACCGTCGTACCCACGGGGATCTTGGAGAGGGGAAGGCAGTTGCCAACGCGGATATCCGCATCGGGACCACTCGTCACCCAGGTACCCTTTTTCAAACCGCGCGGAGCGATGATGTAGCGCTTCTCGCCGTCGGTGTAATGGAGCAGGGCGATGTTTGCCGTACGATTGGGATCGTACTCAATGGCGGCAACCTTCGCCGGCATGACGTCCTTGAGCCGCTTGAAGTCAATGCGGCGATACAGACGCTTGTGACGGCCACCGCGGAAGCGGCTGGTAATGCGACCGTTGTTGTTGTGCCCGGCCTTGTAGGAAACCCGCTCGGTGAGGGATTTCTCGGGACGCTTCTTGTCCAGCTCGGAAAAGTCGAGCGTGGTCAGCGTGCGCCGGGTCGGGGTATATGGACGATATTTCTTGATCGGCATGGTCGGGTCCGTCGCTCCTTACAGCAGTTCAATCTGCTGACCCTCAGTGAGGGTCACGATGGCTTTTTTTACGTCCGGGCGCTTGCCGAGGCGGTTGCCACGCATGCGCGAGTACTTGTTCTTGCCCTTGACGACGATGGTGCTGACACCAGCGACCTTCACGCCGTAGGCGGTTTCAACGGCCCAGCGGATCTCACGCTTGTTCGAGTCTTTGGCGACCTCGAAGTGGTACTCGGGAGCGACCTTGGTCGTTCCGGCAAGTGCCTTTTCCGTG
>JAFIGB010000438.1 GCA_020831705.1 Candidatus Sumerlaeia bacterium
CACCCGACGCTCGGAAACAACTTTGCCGACAAACGCCACCACGGCCTGATGATCCGGATGGTCCGCATAGGTTTTCAGCCTACACCTTCCCCGTCTGCACGGCGATGTCGATCCTTTGGGTCTTCAGTGGGAAGGCCCGGACGAATGAGTTCCTCGCCTATCTGTCGGGTGGCGTCAGCCCCACCCGTATTGCACGCCCCGTGGTGATCACCGGGTTTGTCCTTTCGGTGATCTGTTTCCTCACCATCGACCTTGTCGCGACAAACTGCGACCGCATTGCCGAGCGCATTCGTCGCATCAATATCGAAAGCCGCAGCGTGGAAAACCTGACCCGCGAGCGCAATGTCTTCCAAAAGGGCCTCGGCGACCGCTTCTACAGCATCCCGACTTTCGACCCGGTCTTCGGAATGATGAACGAGCCGATCCTGACGGTGATGAAGCCGGAATGGGACCGGCCCCATTTCACCCTGTCCGCCATCCGCGCCGAGCAGCTTGGACCTGATGAGGACAACCTGAACTGGGTCTTCTACGATGCTGTCATGAGAACCTATGACGAGGAGGGAAACCTGGCCTCGTATGTCCGCAAGGATGTCCTCCACGAAAGCGAGTTGGACCCGCCCATCGAGGAGCAACTCAACCGGGTCCTGCGACAACGGTGGCGACCGGCGCAAATGTCGACGATGGAGCTGGTCGACTATATAGATCTCTTTCGCCTGCAGGGCAAACCAACTTATGAACTTTCCACATTCCTTCACTATAATATCAGTATTGCCTTCGCCTGCTTTGTCTTTTCACTCCTGATGTGCGGCCATATTCTGAGGCCTGCCAGTGCCGGTGTGGTGCTTGGGTATGGTGGTGGCATGGCATTGATGGCGCTATATTGGGCGCTCTTTATCTTCGCCCGTCAGTTCTCGAAGGATGGTCACATCAACCCGTGGTTGACGGCCCATGGCATCAATGTCGCCTTTCTCATTCTTGGTATCTACCTGATCCGCCGCAATCGCGCCCTCTGATCCGCCGCCATGAAACGTGTCGGCATTCTTTCCTTTTTCCCCCCGTTCACGCCCCCCCGGTCCGGCGGTGAATTACGTCTCCTCCATATTGCGAAGGACCTTGCCCGCAGGGGCTTCGATATCGACCTGGCCGCACCGACCTACGGGGAGCACCAGAAGGAAACCATCGAGCATTCCCCCAACTTCCGGGAGACGCGTTACCCGAAGACCGGTGTCTATAACAAGATCCATGGCGTAATGGATCGCTTCACGCCCTTCCGGGAATGCAGCGGCCTGGTCTGCTCGCTGGCGGTGCGCAGGCATCACGATCTCCGGGAAGCAGCCGAACGCATGGGCCGCGAATCGGATATCTACACACACGAAAGCCCCTTCCTGGCCCCCATCATCCCCCGAAGGCGCCGCAGCGGCCAGCTCCTCGTCTATAACAGCTACAACGTCGAGGCACGCATGGCGGCCGACATGTTTGGCCGATCCCCCCAGGGAATCCTTGCCGCCGGGTGGATTCGAAGATGGGAACGGTGGCTCGCCCGCGAGGCCGATGTCGTCCTGGCATGCAGCGAGGAGGATGCCCGGGGTTTCACCCGTCTATACAAAATCCCGCCCACCCGCATTGCCGTCGTCCCCAATGGTGTGGACGTGCATGCCATGACCCCCTGCCCCTCGGTGGTCGAGCGTCTCCTGTCCCGCGATGTCCTCGGCGTGGGCCGCGAGACTCCTGTTTGCTTCTTCATCGGAAGCCTGCACCCGCCAAACCTGGAAGCGGTGGAACTCCTCCTGACCGCCATTGCACCCGCCATGCCCGACGTCACCTTCCTGGTCGCCGGGAAGGCCTGCGAACCCTTTGCAGGGCGGACCCTCCCGGACAATCTCAGGTTGCTCGGACTCGTGGACGAGGAAACACGGCAGGCACTTTTCCACGGAAGCGACGTTGCCCTCAATCCCATGGTGAGCGGCAGCGGCACCAACCTGAAGATGCTCGATGCCTTTTCCGCCGGGCTGTGTGTCCTTTCCACCCCCTTCGGAGCACGCGGCCTCCGCGTGGAGCACGGCAACCAGGCATGGCTCGCCGATCTGGAAAACTATACACGGGAACTGAAGTACCTCCTTGAGGACGCCCCCCTTCGCGAACGTCTTGGGAAGGCCGCCCGCGCCCACGTCGAGGAACATTTCACCTGGGAATCAATCGGGGCCCAGGTTGCCGACATCTATACACTCAAGACCGGAAAACGGATTTTCCTCCTCAGTGATTACACCATCCATCCCCCCCGCCATGGGGGACAATCCCGCGGGGCCGCCGTGGCGCGCCAGTTGGAGGCAGCGGGGCGCTCCGTTACCATCCTGTCCCTGGGGAAAAAGTGCCCGGCCACGCGCAGCCAGATTACCCCCGGCATTGAGGAACTGGTCATACCAAGGGGCGGTCTTCAAAATGTTCTCGATTCCACCATGGCCCGTCTTGTCGGGACGCCGGTGGACGACCTGGTTGCCTGGCTGGCGACGGGGCTTCTCACGCCGGGGTATATACGGGAGCTTCGCCACGAGACACGACGGGGCGGGGATGTCCTTCTGGAACAATGCTTTTTGGAGCGATACACGTCCATCCGCGGTATTGACGGGATATACTACGACGCGCAAAATTGGGAACATGCATTGAAGCTCAAGCTGGGGGCGAAGCACTGGTTTGCCCGTCAATTCTTTCGCATCGCCCGCCGCGCGGAAGTCCGCGCAACACGCCGTGCCACCTGTTCCTTTGCCGTCACCACCGATCTCATGGAGGAGCTCATCAACATTGCCGGCGACAGGAGCAGGGTGCGCCCCTGCCCCAACGGTGTGGACACATCTGTCTATACGAATCCCGATGCGGAGCGTCAAGAAAGACGCCGCCTCGAATGGCACCTCCCCGGAGCACCCCTGGCCATCTTCCTCGGGTCGGGGCATCCGCCCAACCAGGCCGCGGCAATGTATATCATTGGGAAACTTGCGCCAGCCCTGCCGGACCTGAACTTCATCATTGCGGGGTCGGTTTGTGCCCTGCTCCCGACCGGGGACGTTCCGAAAAATGTCCATCTGGTCGGCGCCCTGGAGGAATCCGCCAAGATTGCCCACCTGGAGGCCGCCGACATTGCCATCAACCCTGTCACGTCCGGTTCGGGTTCCAGCTTGAAATTTCTCGATTATCTGGCGGCGGGATTGCCGGTGGTCACAACTCCGGAGGGAGCCCGGGGCTTCACCGGACTGGACGGTGCGGCGATCGTGGTGGATGTGGAGGATTTTCCCGAAACCATCGGGGCGCTTGCCCGGGAGGGCGGGAAGCGGGAAGCCATGGCATCACGGGCGCGGGAACTGGCCGTCGAGCGATTCGACTGGCACAAGACACTGGAGGCCATGCGCCATTATTTTCAGGGTTGAGGATACAGAAAGCCGGTCCCCAACGCAGACACGATCGGGAACCGGCTTGAAAATGGGTACGTCTGAGCGGCGAAGGGGGATCAGGCGCGATCCATGCGGCGCTTCTGCTTCATCAGACGACGACGGAGCTTGCGCAGGGAAGCCTCCTCCTTGCGCTTCCGGCGCACCGAGGGCTTCTCGTAAAACTTGCGGCGACGAACTTCGCCGGGAATTCCCGCCTTCTGGCATTCCTTCTTGAAGCGCTTGAGGGCGCCATCGATTGCTTCGTTTTCATTGAGGATAATCTGGGGCATTCGATTCCTTTCCTAATCTGGGTTGAGGACAATCCGCCGCGCTCCCGGGCGGTAATACCCGGGCGAGGCCATGTCTTATTGGTGTCGAATTCAATCCGAGGGGCCGAAATCACAGCGATTTCCGCCAACATGACGTGCGGAAAAGCTCCGCGTGGGAGGACAAAAGTGCTGGAAAAGATGCCTCCCGCTTCACTTGTCAGGAGGGGAAGGGAAAACTTCTCCCCCCGCAAGGCCGGCTACCATGCCCCCACCGACCTCCCCAGTGCCAGCGAAAAATGCCCCCACGGGAAAATAATCGGTGGTGCACCAAAGCCCCTCAATCACGCCCCCGCTTGTTACTCCCCCATTAAATCCTCGCGGCGGACGACGCCGTTTTCCTCCATGAGGTCGCAGAAGATCCGCATTTTATCCATCAGTTCGGGGCCAAGATGGTGCTCGATTCCCTCCGCATCGTGGTTCGCGGGATCGGCGGGCACACCGAGGGCGGCGAGAAACCGGATCGTCAATTCGTGGCGCTCGCGGCTTTCACGGGCCAGTTCCCAGCCACCATCGGTCAGGGTGACGGCA
>JAFIGB010000452.1 GCA_020831705.1 Candidatus Sumerlaeia bacterium
GACGCTGATCTCTCCGAGCGGGTGAAGGTGGATGCCGGCAAGGCACTGATGCTGTTGGCCGAGGCGGAATCAGCCGCCCACAAAATGCCCCTGGAGAAGGTTCACCTCCATGAGGTCGGTGGCCTCGACTGTTTGGTCGACATCGTGGGTACCTGCATTGGTTTTGAGCTGCTCGGGGTGGAAAAGATCGTCAGCGGTCCCGTGACCCTGGGAACCGGTTCCGTGGGTTGTGCCCATGGCCGGATGCCTGTTCCGGCACCGGGCACCCTGCGTATTCTTCAGGATTTTCCGGTGCGAAAGACCAACTTCGACGGCGAAATGACAACACCCACCGGCGCGGCCATCATTGCGGCCCTGGCAATCCCTGCCGTGGCACCGCTTGTGTATACACCGCTTCGAATTGGATATGGGGCGGGAACGCAGGACAAGCCGCAGCTGGCAAACATGCTTCGTCTGGTGCTTGCCGAAACAGCCCCTGTCTATCTTCCCCGCAAGCGGAAGGGGTGATCAGCGGAAGTCCCCGGCTGCAAGAAGGGCGGCCCTTGTGGCGTCCTCGTGAAACCCGTTGAAGAAGTAGCTCCCACAATACCATGTGTTCCTTGTCCCATTGAGGGCGGGCAGGTGCTTTTGGGTCGCGATTGATTTTCGTGTGTATATCGGATGGGCGTAAACAAACTCCCGGACGATCATGGCGGGGTCGATGTCGCCCTGCCGGTTGAGGGTCACGAAGTAATTACGCCGTGTCTTCAGACCCATCAGGTTGTCCATCCAGTAGGTCATGGAAAGGGGGGCGGATTTGTCGGCTCCCTGTTCCCTTGTATAGTTCCATGAGGCCCATGCCCGCCGGTTGGGAGGCATGACGGACTCGTCGCTGTGAAGGACGACAATGTTGCTTTCGTATTTCCAGGTGCTGAACAGCCGATCCTCGCGCTTCGTGGGTTCCTCCAGCAGGGGAAGCACCTGGTCGGCATGGACGGCAAGGACCACGCGGTCAAATTGTTCCTCGTGGCCATCGTGATGGCGGATGGTGATCCCGTTGTTGTTGCGTTTAATGGTGTCTATACGCGAATCCAGACGAATCTCCCCCTGGAAGTGCTCGGCAAAGGCCATGAGGTAGCTGTGACTGCCTCCGGCAACGGTCTGCCACCGGGGGCGGTCCTTCAGGGAAAGAAGCCCATGATTCCTGAAAAAGCGGATGTAGGCCAGCGCGGGAAACCGCAGCATCTTGTTTGCCGGTGTTGACCAGATCGCCGCGCCCATGGGAACGAGGTAATCCTCCACCGTCGCCCTGTTGATTCGATGTTTTTTGAGGTAGGCCGCCAGGGTCATGCGGGCCAACTCGGCGGGGCGCTCCTCCAGATCCTTCAGGGCCTGGCGACAAAACCGGCGTATATCCATCAACATGCGCAGGAAGCGCGGATTGAGCAGATTCATCCGGTCTGCAAACAGGGCATCAAGGGAACTGCCGGCGTATTGCAGGCCCGAGCCCTCGTCATGAAACCCGAAGGACATGTCGGCCCAGCGAACGCGCACCCCAAGCTCCGCGAGAAACCGGTGGAAATTCGGATATGTCTTGTTGTTGCAGACGATGAAGCCGGAGTCGATGGCGGTGCCAGCATCGGGACCCTCATCGAGGAGCCATGTATGTGTATGACCGCCGAGACGGCTTCGTTTTTCAAAAAGGGTGACTTCGTGTTTTCGGCTGATCTCCCAGGAGGCAACGATCCCGGCTACACCTGCTCCCACAACGGCGACGCGCATGACGGTGTCCTTTGTTCTTTCTCCCGACATTGTCCATGCCGGGTGGAAATAAACTGGAGCAATATACCTGCCCCATCAGCGGCGGGTGGCTGCCATCGTGGGGGAAAAGCCCCCGGGCCGTCCTGTTGCCACGTCGAACCACACGTCATCCTCGTTGTCGAACTTCCCGTCCGCCCCGGCGGAGACAATGTAGGATCCCCTGATCTCAAATTCCCGTCCCCAGGCGTCCTTGAATTCCTCGGCAGTCCCAAGGTGTTCAATATCCTCAATGCTGGAAGCCCATTGATCAGCAGACAGACCCTGTTCGCGCTGGTGGACAATCATCATGGTCGCAACTGCGCGAAGGGACCGGGATGTCTGGCGGTACTTCTCCACTTTTTCCTCACTCAATTGGACAGCTTCGGGGGCTGTTTCAGCCGTGGCCTCCGCCTCGGTGATGTGCTCCTCAACCTGTTCAACAGGCTCAACGGCAACCGGTTCCGGTTCCGATGCGCCTCCGAATATATTCATCCCAATGACAAGGGAACCGCCGAGGATCACCACCGCAGCGACCGCAGTAATCACAAGCTTCGGAAGATTCTTCCCCTTTTGGGAGATATCCTCCTCCTCAATAAGGCGGGGCTGGTTCGTCCTGATTGCGGAATCCTCGTTGGGATCCTCGGGGGGGAGGTCCGGGTGGTTGAGTTTCGGAGGAAGACCCGAAGTATAACCTGGTGCCTGGTCGTCATGAGCCATGACTCCAAAGTCAGCGTCGATTTCGGCCTGGTTGGGGAGCGCCTCTTCCGCCCCCTCCGGTTCTTCCGTGGCGTCGGGGTTCGTCATCAGGTCGACGATGAAATTCAGGCGATCCGTGAGTGCTGGAAGATTGACCGGGCGCTCGCCGGGGTCCCGCTGTAATAGTTCCTCAAGTAGCTCCCGCGCCTCCTGGGGCAACTCGGGGGGAATGAGGGAAAAATCCGGGGAGGATTCAACGGCCAGGCGGGCCAATTCCACCGGGTCCTCGTGCCAATGAACCGGCTGCCCTGTCAGAAGGAAATACAGGTTCGCACCCAGCGAATAGACATCAGCGCTGTCCTCACCATTTTCCCCGGACAGAATTTCCGGAGCGACGAAGGGCAGCACGCTGGTCATTGCCGGCGAGGCGAGGCCGGTATGTGTATACAGCAGGAGGATGCTCCAACAGGAATGGAGGAGGCGGACATCACCGTGGTTGTTGATGAAGATCGAGGCAGGACTCAGGCAGCGGTGTATAATTCCCCGGCGATGGAGGGCTGCAAATGCCTCCGTCAACATTGCCATCCACTGGAATGTCGCCACGTAATCGGGTAGTCCATGGTCACGGACGACCGTGCCCAGGTGTCCCCCCTGCATCCACTCGAAGGCCGCCCAGTAATGTTCCTGATCCTCGCCGTAATTGTAGGGCCTGCAAAGGCGGTTACCACCGGCCTCGATCAGCTCCTTCACATCCTCGGTGAAGACCTCCCAAACTTGAGAGTCCACAATCTCGCCCTTGGGGACGGCAAGGACGACTGCAGGAAGGTTGGTCTTTCTGTCGATCCCCTGAAAGGAGGCAAAAATGCCATTATATCCCAGCAGTTCCTGCAGGACGTAGGGGCCGAGTTGACGGAGTTGTTCGGTCATCGAGTCGAAATGTATCCGCTGGAGGTATCAATCTGACATGACAGAATCATTTGCGCCCATGACCTCCCGGGCAAGGAAAGAGAGGCATAAGACCCCATTTCACGGTCATTTTGAGAATTTAGCCGCCGAGGGATGCCTTCCGCTCATCCGGATTCCCCGGTCATTCATGGCCAGGTGGCGCAATACCCGGAAGGCAACGTCCGCCGGGCATCCAGCCTTTTCGCCCAATTCCCCGGCAGATTGACCGGCATCTCCCAGCAGGGAAACGAGCTTTTGCTGGACGGCCAGAATCGTGGCTGCCGCCTTCTTTCCAGCCTCGACCCCCGGTTGATGATAGGCATTGATTGCCACCAGCGAGGCGTAAAATCCAACGGCCCGCTCGAAGAGGGCGATGAGCGACCCGAGGGTGAACGGGGAAACCTCGTCCACCGTGATCGTCATGCTGGCACGGCCTTTTTCTGCAAGGGCCTGACGTGTTCCCTGAAAGAAACCGGAAAGATAATCCCCGGCGGTGATGCCCGGTTCGACCTCGAAACGGGAATTCCCTCCATCCTTGAGGACCTCGATAAAGACGGCGAAAAAATTGTTCACGCCATCACGCAGTTGCTGAACGTAGGCATGCTGATCGGTGGAACCCTTGTTGCCGTAAACCGTCAGGCCCTGCTCAACCACGTTCCCCTCCAGGTCGTGTTCCTTCCCGAGGGACTCCATGACCAATTGCTGGAGGTACTTGCTGAAAAGCTCGAGACGGTCCTTGTAGGGGAGGACAACCATGTCCTTCTTCCCACGGCCTCCGGTGGCGCGGTGCCATCCAAGGGCAAGAATCGCGGCGGGGTTATTTTGGGTAATGCCTTCCCGGGTGGCCCCGTCCATGGCTCGCGCACCGGCCAGAAACTGGTCGATGTCGATTCCCTGAAGGCCAATGGGCAGCAGACCCACCGACGACATCACACTGGTCCGTCCCCCGACCCAATCATACATGGGGACCCGGGCGATCCATCCGTTTGCTTCCGCGTATTTGTCGAGCTTGCTGCCCGGGCCGGTGATGGCGACGGCATGCTTTCCGAAATCAAGACCGGCTGACTTCCAGGCCGCCTCGGCGAGGAGCATCCCGTTCCGGGTTTCCGGCGTCCCTCCAGACTTGGAGATGACGATGCAAAGGGTTTCCCGCAGGGATCCTTCAAGGCGATTCAGAATGCGGGTGATTCCCTCGGGGTCGGTGTTGTCCAGATAATGGATCTTCATGCGGTCGCCGGCATCCTGCCCGAGGGCATCCGAGACAAGCTGCGGCCCCAGGGCGCTCCCGCCAATACCGATGGAGAGGACCTGGCGGAATTGGGGAGCCGATGGGGGAGCGATTTTTCCACCTGAAATGTCGGAGATGAGTTGGCGAAGGGCTGCGTCATCGCGGCGGACCTCCTCACGGAGGGCCTCGTCTGGTATCCTGTCAAAATCCCGAAGCCAATAATGCCCCACCATGCGATTCTCATCCGGGTTGGCAATGGCCCCTGCCTCCAGATCTGCCATGGCGGCGAAGGCCTGCTGCATGGGGCCCTCCATGGAGGAAAGAAAGGCCTCATTGAGGTCCATCAGGCTGTAATCAATGGACACCGGAGAACCCTCGGGGGCGCAGGTGCATTGGCAGTATTGGTCGAAATCTTGGCTCATAAAAGTCTCCCGGGAATTGGTGCCCGCAGCCGACTCGGCGGTGCGGTCATTGGCCAAAGACCACCATGGTCCCCCTTTCCGTGGAAAGACAAAAAGGAGTTGGCCCCCCTTTCCCGTTGAGACACTTCGCCGGAGGTCGCTCACTTGTTTCGGGCAGGGAAAACTTATTCCAGCAGACGGGATGATTGATGATGAGCAACCAGCTTGACTTGAAACTCGGCATGATCGGGTTTGGCAACATGGCCGAGGCGGTCCTCAAGGGGATCGTGGCCCGGGGAATTATTGATCCCGAAAACATGCGGGTGACCGAGCAATCCGAGGCCAGATGCAACCATCTCCTCGCAACGTTTGCAATCAAGCCGACACCGGACGCCCTGAATCTCCTTGAGCAGGTCGATGTGGTCCTGTTTGCCGTCAAGCCCGGAAACATGAAGGAAGTCCTGGCGCACATTGCACCTGCCGCCCGTCCCGACCATCTTTTCCTCAGTGTTTGCGCGGGGATTCGTACGAATACCATCGAGGAAGCCCTCCGCTCGGAGAAATGTCCCCATCCCCGGGTTGTCCGCGTCATGCCCAACACCCCGGCCCTCATTGGCGAGGGCATGGCGGGTATTTGTGGTGGTGCCAATGCAACCGATGGTGACATTGAGATCCCCATGGCAATCTTCCGTGCGGTGGGTGCGGCAACCCGTGTGGAGGAATCGATGATGGATGCCGTCACCGCCCTGACAGGAAGCGGCCCGGCCTACGTTTTTTATCTCATCGAGTCACTTATCGAGGGCGGGGTGGAGCTTGGTTTTGAGGCGGATCAGGCGAAGGAAATGGTCCTTCAAATGGTATATGGCGCGGCGAAGCTGGCCCGTGAATCGGACCGGGAGCCGGCTGAACTTCGACGTGCCGTTACCAGCCCGGGAGGCACCACCGCCGCCGGAATTGCCACCCTCGATGACCACAAGGTGCGCGAGGCTTTCAAGGCGTGTCTGGTGGCCGCAGAAAAGCGCGGCAGGGAGTTGGGTGGGTAGCGAATCACGAGGATCTGACTGATTGCCGGTTCCCCGATCGAATCCGATTGAAGACTTGGGCTTTCAGGGAGTATATATATCGAAGATGAATTGCTAAAGGAAGGTACGCCACCATGTCTTTTTTCCCCAGACACTCCTACCTCCATACCGCCGGGATGGGTTCATCCCAGCCGCCATCGAAGGCACCACCGAAGGATTCCGAGTCAACAATCATGGAGTTGCGGAGCGAATGCGCCCGGCTCCACATGCAGGTGCAAACGCTGGCCCGACTCCTCATTGCGAAGGGTGTCATGGAGGAAGCGGAACTCGATGAATGGATGAGTTACGTGGATTCCCTTGATGGAGTGGCTGATGGTCGCCTGCGGGTTACAAGGGCCCCCAAAATGTGCCCCTCATGCAACAGGGCAAATGGTCCCACTGCCGCCAGTTGTCAATGGTGCGGTCACGAGTTACCAATGCCTTTCCTTGATCCGGGAAAAGTCGGCAACGAAGAATAAGGAAATCTCCGGGGGTCCTGGACCCCCTTCCCATTCAGCACCAAAGGGTATCTCCCCATGAGCCTGACCGCCGCCCGCCACGCGACCCCGATGATGGAGATATACCTTCGCCGTTGGGCCGACCTTTACCGCCGTCGTTTCTATCAACTGGCGCTGTTTGAAATTCGCTCGGGCATCGACAGACTGGGGGAAAACTCCATCCTTCGGTTTCTGGAAGCCCAAACCCTCCTGAACCTGCACCGCCCTGAAATCGCACGGGGAATCATCGATTCCCTCGAAATCAACGAAGCCGAATTCAAGGGGATTGAGGAACCGGCCGTCAGGAGCCTTGGCGAGAACCTCCGGGAGGCCCTTGAGGAATTCGATGCTGCCTACAAGAAAAATCCCAAGCTGGCGGGGCCGGGGGAACCGTTTGCCTGGCTTGAGGATCCCCATCTTATTGGCCAGACCGGAAACCTGGTTGCTGCTGTCAGTGGGGGAGCACTTGCAGGGAGCCACATCCCCGGTTCGCTGATCGAGAAAATTGACATCTTCCCCGACCGGGGGAAGGTCCTTCTGGAGGTGCGCCAGCAAATCGAGGAGGACGTGGAAGTCCTCGCGCAGGAAGCCCTCGATGCCCTTTCCGAAACAGAAAATTATGTCACCGCCGAGGAGGAGAAGGAATCCTCCCACGGAGGAACAGAAACGATTCGGAAGGAAAAACCGAGGCTCGGGCCACCCAAGATAACCGCGAACACTCCCAAGGCTCCCGAAGCAATGCCACCCCCACTGCCGCCCCCTCCCGTCAAGGAAACGCTGGAAGTCGCCTGGGAGGAGTGGCAGCAGACGTTCAGGGAACTCGTCCGCGAGGGGAAAATCCACCAGGCGCTTGCCCATGTCGAAAAGGCCCGGGACCGTTTTCCTGATCACCCCGACCTGACCGAGTTCAAGGCTCGAATGCTGGAGGAATTGGGAAGTGAACAGGAGGCGGCAGACAGCCTGGCGACGGCTGCAACGACTGCCTTCCGCAGGGGGCGCACGCAGGATGCTGATCGACTGGTCAACAACCTCATTTCCCTCAAGAAGATACCACCGCGCTCCCTGATCCCCATTGCGGCAATGCTTGCTGCAGGAGGCTTGGGTGTTCATGCCGCGCAGGTGCTTCAGGCTGCCATTCCAAAGCTTTCCGAGGAAAACGATGTGGAAGGGGTCCGTGAAGCCCTCCAGCATCTCGTTCGATTGCGCCCTGGTGACAAGGCGCTCCAGACCCAGCTTTATTCAGTCAACCGGCAGATTTCGAATTTGGGGAAGAAGGCCGTGACCGGTTCCCTGCCCCCTCCCGTTCGTCAGGTTGCCAACAGGGTTGGTCCCCGCGTGTCCCCTCCCAACAAGAAGGGGGATGCGGTTCGCCAGGGGAGAACTCCTCCACCCCCTCCCCAAGCCAGGCAACAGGCGGGTAATCATCAAACAGGCAGCGGGAAATTACTCAGCATGGAGGACGCTTCCGGAAACGAGCTTTCCCCAAGGGAACATTTGGCAAGCATTACCCCATTGGCACTGCTGACCTTTGTTGTGGGCGGAATTTTCGTCCTGGGTGGTTACGCCCTGTTTGCGGCGCTTTGCGGCTTCTTTCTCCAGCGGATTCGGTCGCAGGTGGAGGGCAAACCCGGAATTGACCTGGAAGTTCACGTCATGAAAATCGGGGTGATTATTCTCTATGTCGGGGCCGTGCTGGCATTCTTCGCACGCCGGGCGATCTTCTGACGGGTGCAAACGACATCCAAGCCAACTGTTTTCCAGACAACCCAAACACTTGACCCCTTCGCAGCGGAAGGGAAGCCTCCTTTGCCGGGGGGGATACCTCCCCAATTGGTGGACACAACCTGATCGGATCGACCCAGCAAATGAATCTGCCCGGCGAGCTTGCCTCCCTCAACTTTGTCGATTTTGCCCGTCACCTCTGGAAGCGCCGTTATGTGCTGCTTCTGATCCCGCCCGTTGTCGTCATTCTGGCTTATCTTTTCATCAGGACATTCGGCGGCGAAACCTTCGAGGCCAACGCCGTCCTCATGGTTCGCACCCCACCGACGGAAATCCTCCCCGCCCAGAAGGCCCTCGCGGTGGAGACGCCAGTTTATGAGGACATCCTTGCAAGCGATGAAATCATCCGTCAGGTCATCGACGAGGCCCGGGAGAAATACCCCAACGATATTTCTGCCACCCAGTTCGAGCGCATCCGTCGTCGTTTCAAGGTGGAAGTCATCGCAACGGTCGATACCACGATCCGCACCGAATATTCCCCGGTGATTTCCATGAGTGTTCGCGGAAGTACCCGTGAACTGGCCCATTTCCTGGCCGATCGCTGGGTCGAGCTGGCCGTCGAAAGATTCGGCAAGCTCCGTCTCCACGATGCACAAACCGCCCGCGATGCCTACCAGGAGGAATACGACCGCCTTGGAGAAAAGTCAGGCGGACTTCAGGCCCGGGAAGTCAATCTGGAGGGGGAAGGACGCCAGCTTGCCAACCGGATTGATGTCCTTACCCGTGCCTTGACCGCTCCCCCCGCCCAGGGACGTCAGACAGGTCTTTTGGAGGCGATGCTCGAAGCTCAATTGTCTCTAGAGCGGGCCGAAATACTTGGCGACGAAGATTCCGAGGAACTGACCCGCCTGGAGCTCCGGGCCCGACAAGCCAGCGCCGCCGTGGAGCGCGTCGAAGGGGAACTCAAGGACCTTCGCGAGCAGAAGGCCACCGTGGATTCGGCCCTTGAAAATGTCCGCAAGGATCTCGTTTCCGCCCGCGAACGCATGGCGGAAACCCGGGTGATTCTGACCCGAGTTGCCTCCGACTCCGTGGCCCTGCGCGATCCTCGCTTCCCCGAAATGCAGGGGGACTTCCTCGTGCTTTCCCGTCCGGTCATGCCGGAATTCCGTGTCGCTCCCGCCCGTACGGTCCTCGCGATCATCATCGGAATTGCTTCAGGATTCCTGCTGATCTTCCTCGTCCTCGGCGAGTGGTTCATCAAGCGGGCGATTCTCGAAGATTAAGCCGGACACGGCCCCCTTCCTGCTCCACGAAGGATGGGGGGTGATGATGCCCACCAATCATCCCAGCCAATGGATTTTTCATGAAGGAAGCCCCCGTTCGCAACCTCCAGCAATTTTTGGGAATCCTCCGCCGTGAAGGCGAGTTGACCCAGGTCGATGCCCGGGTTTCCACCGACCAGGAAATCGCGGAAATTCATCGCAGGGTCATTGCCGCCGAAGGCCCCGCCCTCCTTTTCACCAACGTGGAGGGCTCGCCCTACCCCGTCGTCACCAATTTATTTGGCACCCTTCGTCGCACCGAGCGGGCTTTCGGTCTCCGTCCCCAGCGCTTTGTCGCCCAGGCGGCGGACTTCGCCATGCACGGCGTTCCCCCAACCCCGGCAAAAATCTGGAAGTATCGTGACCTTTTCCTTCAGGGAATCCGGGTGGGGATGAAACGCCGCAAGACGGGCCCCATTCTGGATGTCATCGAGCGCAAGCCCGACCTTCGTCGCCTCCCCCTCCTGAAGCTTTGGCCGGAGGACGGGGGGCATTTCGTCACCCTCCCCCTTGTCTATACCGAGCATCCGGAAAATGGAAAACCCAATCTGGGCATGTATCGCATCCAGCGTTATGGAGCACGGACAACCGGCATCCACTGGCAGATTGGAAAGGGTGGCGGTTTCCATTATCACGAGGCGGAACGCCTCAACAGGGCTCTCCCGGCGACGATCTTTGTCGGTGGCCCACCCGCACTCATTCTCTCGGCCATCGCCCCCCTTCCCGAGGATGTTCCCGAGCTCCTTCTTGCCTCGCTTCTTCTTGGCGAGCGCCTCCCCTTGACGAAAAATCCCGTTGGTCCCCACCCGCTGGTCTCAGAAGCCGAGTTTGCCCTCGTTGGCCGGGTTCCCCCCAAACTGCGCAAGCCGGAAGGCCCCTTCGGCGATCATTACGGATATTACTCCCTCCAGCACGATTACCCCGTCTTCCAATGCAAGGCCCTGCTGCACCGCAATAAACCGGTCTGGCCTGCCACCGTGGTGGGAAAACCACGTCAGGAGGACTTCCATATTGGCGATTACCTGCAGGAACTTCTCAGCCCCCTGTTTCCCCTCGTCATGCCTTCGGTGAAGGACCTTTGGTCCTACGGGGAGACGGGCTTCCACTCCCTTGCCGCCGCCGTGGTAAAAGACCGCTACCCCCGCGAGGCCCTTCAATCCGCCTTCCGGATTCTCGGCGAAGGCCAGCTTTCCCTCACCAAGTTCCTCCTCCTCACCGACACCCCCATGGATCTGCGGGAATTCCGAAAGGTGCTGACCCACATCCTTGAGCGGGTCCAATGGGAAACTGACCTTTATGTCTTCAGTAATCTGTCCATGGACACGCTGGATTACACCGGTCCTGAAGTGAACAAGGGGAGCAAGGGCGTCATTGTCGGCCTCGGCGACCCGGTCCGTGACCTGCCCCATGAATTCCGTGGCGAAGATGCCCGGCTTCCGCGGGGGATCGAGGACGCACGCGTCTTCTGCCCCGGGTGCCTGGTCGTCTCCGGGCCCAGTTATGGTATTGATACGGCACTTCCAGGAAGACTGGCCAAGTTGGCCAAATTCAAGGATTGGCCCCTGATTATTTTGTGTGATGATGCGGAAAAGGCAGCGGCCAGCGAGATCAACTTCCTCTGGACGGTCTTCACCCGATTTGAGCCAGCGGCGGACATTCATGCTGCGGCAGTTCGCCCAATCCGCTCCCATCTTTCCCATACAGGACCGGTCGTCATCGATGCGCGGGTCAAGCCGTGGTACCCCGATGAGGTATTTTGCCGCGAGGACATCTCGAAGAAGGTGTCAAGCAGATGGAAGGAATATTTCCCGGGTGGAATGGAGATGGGGAGCAGCGACCTGGGTAATTTGTTGCCCACTTGATAAGCGAATTATCCTGACACACGGCCAAAATGGCCGAAATGAGACAGTGGCGCGGGATTTCCCCTTGCAAGTAGGCGGGGTCCCGAGGCGTATAAGCGGGTTTATGAGGTTGACGGTAAGAACGACCTCGCCGTGTGGGTACCTCAACAGAAGGGTCAAAACGGAACCAGCGCTTTTTGATGAAAATCATCGCCGTCCTGCCAACCTGGAACGAATCGGAAAATATCCTCCCGCTGATCAATTCCCTCCTGAAAGTTTCCCGTTTCCTGGAAGTGCTCGTCGTTGATGACAATTCGCCGGATGGAACATGGCGAATTGTTGGCAATCTGGCGAACAAAAATCCGCGTGTGCACCTTGTGCATCGAACAACTGAACGTGGTCGTGGCAGTGCCGGTGTCGCCGGTTTCAAAAGGGCACTTGAATTGGGAGCCGATTTGGTGATAGAAATGGACGCCGATTGGTCGCATCATCCCCGTTTTTTGCGCAGGATGATCCGGGCAACGGCGAAGGCCGACCTTGTCATCGGCTCGCGATTGGTCCCCGGAGGAGGCGAACAAGGGCGAAGTCCAGTAAGAACCTTGATCACCTTGCTTGCGAATAACTGGATTCGCCTCTGCCTGGGCCTCAAGGTCCGTGACTGTACCTCGGGATATCGCGTCTATCGCCGCTGGCTGCTGGAACGATTTGACTGGAACCGGATCCGCTCGACCGGCCCATCGATTGTCCAGGAACAGCTCCTCGCAGCTGTTGCCCTTGGTGCCATTGTGAAAGAGGTACCCATCCTTTTTGAAGAACGGCGTGCGGGTCAATCAACCCTCAACTCTCAAATCCTAGTGGCGGGCTTGATCGCGCAGTTGCGACTGCGGCTCAACCCAGCCCCGGTGCGGATGCTATGATCGAACAATTACAACCATTCCTTGCAGACATCATTGAACCCTATGCTCAGGGTCGTGAAGATCAGTTGCTTGAATCCTTTACCAAGTTCATTGAACTCCTTCGCCTCAAAACCCGCGAAGCAAACCTGACCGGACTTCGGGACCCCAACGAAATCGCCGTCCATGTGATCGGTGATGCCCTTGCCCCCCTCAACTCCGGTGCACCCATTGACTTCCTCGCCGAGCCGCCCGATGAGCTTCTCGATGTTGGCAGTGGAGCAGGCATTCCCGGTCTCGTTTATGCCATCCTGTGGCCCGGAACCGACATCGTTCTCCTCGAATCCCAGCGCAAGCGCATCGATTTCCTCTATGAGGCCGTCGAGGACCTTGGGCTCGAAAATGTTCAGATTCTTGAAGGCCGGGCCGAATCCCATGCCCACGAACTCCAGTGGCGCGAGCGCTTCGATATCGTCACTTCACGGGCACTTGCACCCCTGCCCATCTCCCTGGAGCTTTGCCTCCCCTTCCTCGCCCTTGACGGTTATTTCCTGACCTTCAAGGGGGCCAACGTTACCGCCGAGGTCAAGGAAGCGGACTTCGCCCTCGGCAAGCTCGGTGGAGGTTCCATCGACGCCCAAGGGTACACCGCCGGTCCCGGCGCTCCCCGCCGCCACGCCCTGTGGAGCCGCAAGACGGGCCTCACTCCCGACCGCTACCCGCGCAAGGAAGGCATCCCCGCCAAGCGCCACCTGCGAGGCAGCCGCTAAACAGCAGCATGCAGTACCAGTCAAAAGTAAAACACCCCGCCGGGATTGCCCACTCAAGTGGCCTTCCCGGCGGGTTTCTTTTTTTCCTTGGCCACCACCCCTAACTACCCCGAAGCCAATTCCACCCCTGCCATGATCAACCCGGCGATGACAACCGCGTAACCAACCACCCCAATCAGGATCGACAGCACCGCCTTGCGGGGATCCATGTCGAGCAATCGCAGCACCGCCGCCACCACCCACACTCCAATCCACGGCGTGGCAAGGACCACAAACCAGAACCCATGACGATCCAGGCGGTCCTTGACCTTCTCCGAGGCCAGACCTCCCAGCCACGGGCCAAACCGGGGAATTCGCAGCAGAACATCGTGGAACCATTGGATCAGCAAAACGGGCAAAAAATTCCCCACGATACTCCACACAATCACCGATGCCGGATCCAGCCCGAGGGCGAATCCGGCAGGGACGGCGACGTATATCTCCGCGAAGGGAAAGAAGCCCACGAAGAACACCGAAAACGATTTGGCAATGTACTCCAGCAATTGGCGCGGTTATTCCGATTCAACCTGATTGAATTGGAAGGAACCAATCAACCCACCCCAGCGGCTTCCCAGGGGAACCACGGTGAACTCCTGATCGTGGGATTCACCTGGCTTCAGCGTGATGGTAAAGACACGCCATTGGGTGTTGGCCTTCCAAAGTCGGGCGCGGTCGTGGAGGAATTCCCCCTCGATCCAGACGCCACACAATGAATCCACGCCGAAAATGTCGTTGGATGCAAGGTGGAAGGAGACCTCGCGTGTCTCTTCCGTGTCGTTGTGCAGGTTCAGGGTGAATCTATACATGATCGGGTAATTGCCGCCGAAGAACGGATGATTCCGTCCGTCAACGGGGTCATTGACGATCACGGTGTCGCGGGCAAAGGTGGGGGAGACTTCCTTGTAAAGACAAAGGTTGGTGATCGGTCCGCCCGGTGAATAGGCGAAGGCGATGGAATACGCCATCTCGTCGACCTTGCTGAGGGGCAGGCGATTGTCCTCGTTGCGAACGGCGGGGAAAAGCTCCAGGTCGGCGGCATTCCAATCCACGCTTCCCCGGCTGAACGAGGCGAGAAGGTAGGGCGGCCAGGCGATGTTGGGCATGGGCTCGGCTTCCGCAAAGCCGGGGTCCTCGTCGCCGATGTAGCAGTAATCCACGACGTATAGATCACCGGATGCCTTGCCAAGGAAGATGCCGCTCCAGGGAAGTCCCCCCTCAAGCTGCTTTTCCTCCCAAAGGGTGACGACCTCACCGGGGGCGAGGGTGATCGTCTTCTTGCCATTTCCGGAAAGGGCGCCATGCCAGGTGCGCCAATGCTCCCAGTCACGGGTCGTACCCATGCCATCAAGCTCGATGGTCAGGTATTCATCAGTTCGGTTTTGCGCGGCGAGGCGGTAATTGGCCTTCCCGCCGAGCATCTCCACTTCCCACTTGTCGTAGTAGTGGTAGGGAAAAAGTTCGAAATACTTTCCGGCGGGAATGGTGCCGCTGCCCATGATATAGGCCGGCTCCCCATCCGCAAGGAACCGGTGCTCGCGCATTTCCGGTTCGATGATGTGTTCGACATCCGAAACCCACGCCCAACTTTCAGGAAGCTTGTCGAAGGTTACGTGGGTTTGGGCCAGAAAGGTGTGTCTATCCATGTCGAAGGAGACATGGTCTCCGGCCTTTCCGAGTTTTATTTCTGCGTGGGCCATTGTGGCAGCTCCCATGGCGGCGAGTGTCATGACAAAGGGGATGGCACGGCGATTCATAGAATGTCTCCTTGATCCGGGTGGTCCAGAAATTCCCTGTAGCGCTCGAAAAGCAATCTGGCGGCAGGCAGTTGTGAGTTGGGACTGAGGAAGTGACTGAATTCGAAGGTGATGTGCTTCTCGACGTAGGGATCGGTGATGGCCATTTTCCTCCGGAGCCAGCGCCAGTCCAGTGGCGGAAACTTGATGGGGTGGCGGCGTTCGAAGGTCTCCGCATTGTTCCAAAGCGTCACACCGGCGTCCCTGCAAAACTGACCTGCTGTCTTTATATACGATTCGAGGTCGTACGTGGCAGGTTGGCGCTCGGGGCGGCAGGTACAGGAGCCGTCCTGAAAGGCGCAAATGTCGATGGCTGGTGCGTTGGCAAGGAGACGATTCCAGTCATCCCCAAATCGTTCCATGCGTTCCGATGCTGGAAACTCCTCATAGACGTCGGAGGGATACCAGGGCGATATCAGGACGGGCTTTTCCGGTGCGAGATCCTTCATCAGATCGCTGTACCGTTTGTATATTTCCGCGATTCCCGGTGTATGATGGCAATTTTCCGGGGCGATATACCAGCCATGAAAGGCGGGATGGTCGCCGTAGCGGGCAATGATCTCGGGAAGAAACCGTTTGCAGATTTTCCAGTCGGCCTCCCAGTTGGTCCACTTCTGGTCAAGGTTGCCGCTGTCATGGGAGGGGAAATGGAGCTTCATTCCATACTTGTGGGCCAGGTCGAGAAACAGGAGGGCCATGTCGGGCACGTCCCTGATCCCAAGGGCCTCGGAGGGAAAGATGGCCATGTCGCGGTAGCTGGACCGGATGATGATGACCGTGTCTATACCGACTTCGGCCATCGTTGAAAAATCACGTTCCCATTCCTTCCTTCCCCAGTTCTGGGAGGGAATGTCCATGGTGATTTCGTCGATGAAGGTTCCGGTGATTGGTTTCATGGGAAGGTTGATTGCCTCCGTCCTTGGTCAATGACGGGAGGTGGGGCGGGGGTGGGCAACACCAATCGTTGGACCGATTCGAATCGTATTGCCCCCGTTCACAGATCGGCATGACGTCGTTACCGAAGGGACGCCTCACGGCGCCATAAATGCAAGGGCGCTCCCTCGAATATCAGAAAATTCCTGTCAGAATACGGAGTTGAAACATCGTGTTTCCTGAAGAACTGGCTCCCGAGGCAATCAGATATAATATTATAGACGTTTCCACGATTGTCATCTATTTGGTTCTGTCCTTTGGTATTGGAATACTGGCCGCGAAGATTTTGCGATCCGGAACAAAGGGGGAGGAGGGGTACTTCCTCGCCGGCCGCAAGATGCCCGGATGGATGACGGGAATTTCCCAGGCCGTTACCTCCATGAATGCGGATGTGGCGCCTGCCTATTGCGGCGTGGCCGTCGTTGTCGGATTGCCGGTGGCCTGGTTCTATATGTCGCGATTCGGGTTTTCGCTCCTTGTCGCCGGATTGCTTTTTGCCGTCCTTTGGAAGCGCCTGCGAATATCCACCGGCCCGGAATTTTACGCACTTCGCTTTGCGGGCAGGGGGGGCACCTTCGTTCGAATCTGGACCTCCATTCACCAGGTATTCCTCGGCATGGTTCCCTGGGTCGGTGCCGGAATGCTGGGCGTACACATGATCTTTTCCCCCATCTTTGGTATTGAGCATATACACACAACGCTCCTGATCATCCTCCCCGTCCTCCTTGTCTATATCTGGATTTCTGGCTTCTCGGGTGTTCTGGTTACCGACGTCATTCAGACCGTTGTCATGGTGATTGCCAATGTGCTCCTGTGCATCCTTGTCCTTGCCCATTACGGAGGGCCGTTCGGTCTCGCCGATGCCATACGAAATACGGAGGGGCTTCCAACCGGGGAGGTGCTTTCTGTTTTTCCCGTTGCTGGTCATGAGGTCATGGGGCCTGCGTTGGTGCTCCTTTGGTTTCTTATCCCGACGATTGGTGCCGGTGGGGGGCAGGCCACGGAGGGCCAGCGCATTTTCTCCACGAGGAGTGAGCGTGAAGCCTCCAAGGTGTATATATGGGGCCAGGTTGCCCTCTTCCTCATGCTGCTGACGCTGACGCTTCCCGTCCTGGGGCTGCTCCCGCTTTATCCGGAATTGTACCACGCCCAGCCCGGCGAGCGTGAACAGGCCTACGGTCTCCTTCTCCAGCACTTCCTTCCGGTCGGTGTGCTCGGTATTGCCCTTGCTGCCCTTGTGGCATCGGTCATGTCCACCATCGACAGTCACTCGAATTACGGTGCCCAGACGCTGACGAATGACGTCTGGCGCCCCAGCCGTCGGTTCTTTGTCGGTATAGATGGCCCAAGGGCCCATGGGTTGTTGGCGCTCATCGGGTTTGTACTGGCCGCCGGCATGTTTGCATTCCTTCGTTTTTCCACTGGTATCGCCACCTTCGAGGCAATTTCCTGGGCGGCCCTCGGATTCCTGGTTGTCTATTTTGGTCTTCTCTATCTTTTCCGCCACACGCGGGAGGAGCAGGCTGTCTTTGTGGGGCGAATATTTACCGTCGTCGTGATGCTTGCGGCGGTTGCCGTTGTCTATTCAGCGGGATCATTGTTTGGAATCGCGGTTCGCCTCGCGGGGATTCTTGGCGCAACGGCCACCCTGGGCTGGGCGCAATGGTGGTGGTGGCGGGTGAATTTCCCCTCATGGGTGGCGGCGATGATCGGTGGCCCGATTATTTACTTCCTACTGGGGCCTGCCCTCGCGGCAGTCATCCCCGGTTGGGTGGAGTACCGGGATTCGTCCGAGACGGCGGCGCAATACCTGGGGATGATTCAGGCCCTCGCTGGAATGATCGTCTCCACGTTCTTCTGGGTGACGGTGGCGCTCCTCACGAAGCCGGTCAGTATGGACCGGTTGATCGTTTTCTATCAGCGTGCTCGGCCAATGGGCGCATGGGGACCGGTACGCCGGGCAGTCATGGAGCTTGAAGGGGACAAGCCACTGCACCATTCACCACCGGGAATGATCATTGGCGGCTTCGGCACGGTAACGGTTGGGGCATCCTGGGTGTCGCTCGCCGTACTGGCAGTTTCGCAGTTTTACGTGGGCGAGATACTGGTTGGCTCACTCCTCGCCGTTGCATCCATCCTCGTGGCACTGGCGTTCAAGCGTCTATACAACTGGCACTTCGACCGGATCAGTGATCCGGTGGGGGAGAAGCTGGCTGATTCCGCCGGGAAGTAGGCAGCAGGTCAGCTGTCCCAGCGGCAACAGACGCTCAATTCCCGTGCGGCAGCCACTTCATCGAGGCGCCCGGTGGGAAGATCATTGGGCGCGTTGCGGAGCAACTCCGGCGCGTCCTCAACTTCCCGGGCAATCTGGTGCATGGCCTCAAGAAAGCCATCGATTGTTTCTCGGCTTTCCGTCTCGGTGGGTTCGAGGAGAAAGCATTCGGGCACCAAAAGGGGAAAGTAGATGGTCGGCGCGTGATAGCCCAGATCCAGCAACCGCTTCGCCACATCAAACGCCTTAATGCCCTTTTCTTTTTCGGTCTTTCGAATGGAAACCAGGGCCTCGTGCTTGCACAATTTCCCAAAGGGGCGCTCAAAAATGTCGGGTAATCCGGCAAGCAGGTAATTCGCGTTGAGTGTCGCGTATCCGGAAACATCCCAAAGGCCCTTCCCACCCTGGGCAAAGGCATACGCCAAGGCACGGATGACGACTCCTGCATTGCCATGGAAAGCCATCAGATTGCCGATGGATTTTTCCGGTGTATAGAATTCATACATTCCCCTGTCATCAAGACGGACATGGGGTGCGGGGAGGTAGGGCGCGAGTTTCGCCGTGACACCCACCGGACCCGATCCCGGGCCGCCGCCTCCGTGAGGGGTGGAAAACGTCTTGTGCAGGTTCATGTG
>JAFIGB010000010.1 GCA_020831705.1 Candidatus Sumerlaeia bacterium
ATTGGCAGTTTGCCGCGGTGGGACGTCCCGAAACCGGAGAAACAACGGCGCAACTGCTTCCCCGCCCGGGTGCTCCCTGGACGCCTGATGGGAGTTCCCTCAACGAGTATCTTCTTTTCCTCCCGCTTTACAACAACCTGACGAAGCTGGAAATTGCCGTCAATGAAGGCGCCCGTGTGGTGATCCCCGGCCCCGATGCCCGTCGCGGGCAACCCATAGTGTTTTACGGGACCTCCATCACCCAGGGGGGATGCGCCTCGCGGACCGGTATGGCCCACCCCGCCATTCTTTCCCGCTGGCTCGACCGCGAAGTCATCAATCTGGGCTTTTCCGGAGCCGGACGCGGGGAGCCGGAAGTGGCGGAGTTTATTGCCGAACTGGACCCGGCACTTTTCATCATAGACACGCTCCCGAACATGGAAACGGAACTGGTGGACACGCGGATCGAGCCATTCGTCCGCATCCTGCGTAAATCCCGCCCGAACACCCCGATCCTCATTGTGGAGGATGCCCGCCCGGTGGAGAAAAACCGCAATCTGCGGGCGGCGGTGGATCGCCTCCTCGAAGAGGGCGTCACGGGTCTTCATTATCTGGAAGGGAAGAACCTCCTAAAGGGTGCGGAGGAAGGCACCGTGGATGGGGTCCATCCCACCGACCTTGGTTTTCTTCGCATGGCCGAGGAGTTTTACCCGGCCATTCGCCGGATCATCGGCGGGTAAACCTCCCCGCCCCACTGCTATAAAGATAGACACCAAATCCGACCACAAGGAATCCCCATGCCCCGCAAGTCCAAGCCAATAATTGAATTCGCCAAGCCGGGAGATGAGGAGGAAATCTGCCGACTCATTCATGCCCTCGCCAAGTATGAAAAGGAGCCTGAATCATGCGTCGCGACGCCGGAGATGGTGCGGGAGCAACTTTTTGGCGACAAGCCCGGCGCCGAGTGTCTTCTCGCCAGCATGGATGGGCGCGTTGTGGGTTTTGCCCTCTTCTTTCCCAGCTTCTCGACTTGGCTTTGCAAGCCGGGGATGTATCTGGAGGATGTGTTTGTTGAGCCGGAGGCCCGGGAACTGGGAATTGGCGGGATGCTCCTTCAACGGTTGGCGAATATTTGCGCCGAACGTGATTACGGGCGGCTCGAATGGGCGTGCCTTGAATGGAATGAACTCGCCAAGGGTTTTTATCGCCGCATCGGTGCGCGGCCCATGGAGGAATGGCGCACATGGCGATTGACGGGGGAACCCCTGGCTGCCCTCGCAAAGGGATCGCCCGCTGAGAAAAAACCGAAGGAAAAGAAAGCCGAGCCAGCAAGCGACAAGGTGGAGATCTATACAGATGGCGGGTGCCGTCCCAACCCGGGAGTGGGCGCCTGGGCCGCCGTCCTGCTGTACAATGGCAAGACCCGTGAACTGGTGGGTGGCGAGGACGAGACAACCAACAACCGCATGGAAATGCTCGCCTCCATTTCCGCCCTGGAAACACTCAAGCGCCCCTGCAAGGTGGTGCTGCACACGGATTCCCAGTACCTCAAGAACGGCATCACCTCATGGATCTCAAAGTGGAAGCGCAATGGATGGATGACGGCGACAAAGAAACCGGTGAAAAACGACGACCTCTGGAAGCGCCTTGATGCCGTCATCACCAAGCATGATATCGAATGGGCCTGGGTCCGGGGTCACTCGGGCGACAAGTACAATGAACGTTGCGATGAGCTTTGCACGGAGGAAATCGACCGGCGCTGCAAATCGAAATAAGCCGTCAAGGACCGACCTTGTTTAAAATCTTGTACTTCGAGGAGGGACCCTTCAATGGCGGCGGGGTTTTTATCACCTCAAAGCCATATTGCTCCATGACGCGCTGGATGTTTCGGGAGTGGCGGCGCACCCAAAGCCAGGCGGGCTTGTAGTCGTCGGTCATGACAAGGTCGAGGAGGACAACGATGATGTTCACCCGCAGGCAATTTCCCTCGATGCGACTTTCGACCATCGTCGAGTAGCGCGGTGTCCTGTCGAGGCTGCGACGGGCAAGATTCTTGACGAAGCCGGTTCCACGGACGGGCATCAGTTGCCCCCACCAGGAGATCCTCCAGCCGTCTTTCGTATTCTTTAATCGCCGAAACTTGTCCCCCCCCTCCATGAGAATCAACTCCACCCTGGTCAGCTGGTCGATGGCCTCGGCCTCGTTTTCGACGTGGCACTTGTATTCAATGCGCCATTCAGGTTGTCTATACATGGAAATAATGACTGACATGAAGACAAGCATGATCAAGCCAAGAATAATCAGGGTCGTCAGTTCAAGCGGGCGGCTTACGTTTTCCATCCCCCCGGTGTAAACAGCGAAGACAAAGGAACCGATTGAAAGGGGGATGAAGACGCCTGCAAGGAGGAGGAAGCAGCGCCAGGGCCACGGCCACCATTTGCGGAGGGGAATGATCCCGCCCAATCCAAGGCCCGCGGGCCCCAGCGCGCCCAGAATCATGAGGAAAAGAAGTCCAATCCCCAGAAAGAGGATGATATCGCGGATTAATTCGGGCGGAATTTCCAAGGCCATGTCACCTTTCGGATGTCAATGATCCTCAAGGTAGAAATTCCGGGAAACGATGCAACCCGAATTTTATTGGGCGAGGCGTTGTTTGGACCGGCGACGGGTCAATCCCGGTAGCGCTTGAGCAGTTCCTCGTAAATGTCTATACGGCGGTCCCGGAAGAAGGGCCATGCGCGGCGGACCTTGTCGATGCGGTCCAGATCCAGGTCGACAACCAGGACGGTTTCCTTGTCCTGCGGTGCCTGGGCCAGAAATTCCCCCTGGCAACCGGCGACGAAGCTGCTTCCCCAGAAGTTGAGGCCGTCACGACCGGGATGGGGATCGGTCTCGAAACCGGTGCGGTTGACGGAAATGACGGGGAGGCCGTTGGCGACGGCGTGGCCACGCTGGACGGTGATCCATGCCTCGCGCTGGCGCTCGTGCTCATTGGGATCCTCCTCGGGCTTGGTGCCGATGGCCGTTGGATAGATCAGGATGTCGGCGCCACCCATGGCCATCATGCGGGCATTTTCGGGGTACCACTGGTCCCAGCACACGAGGACGCCGAGCTTGCCAACGCTGGTCTCGATGGGGTTGAGGCCCAGGTCACCGGGGGTGAAGTAGTACTTTTCGTAGTAGGCCGGATCGTCGGGAATATGTGTCTTGCGGTACTTGCCGGCGATGGAGCCGTCCTTTTCGAGGACGACGGCGGTGTTATGATAAATACCGGGTGCGCGCTTTTCAAAGAGGGAAATGACAAGGACGATGCCCAGTTCCCTGGCAACGGCCCCGAAGGTCTCGGTGGAGGGTCCGGGGATCGACTCGGCCTGGTCGAAGCGCTTGTCGTCCTCGGTCTGGCAAAAGTAAACGCCCGTGTGCAGTTCCTGAAGCACCACAAGTTGGGCGCCCTTGGAGGCGGCTTCCCGAATGCCTTCGATGCTGCGCTTGATATTGGCCTCACGGTCCTCGGTGCATTTTTGTTGGACCATGCCAACCTTCAGAGTTGCCATCTTGTCTTTCACCTTCGGTTTGAATGAATGCCCCGAAATCTTCCCGTCGGGAGCCGGGGGAGTGATCTTGCCGTTGCGGGAAGACCCCGTCGCGTGGTGTTGGGAGGGAGGCCACGCCGTTGCGGTCAAGCCCAAGCGTCATTGATGCCAGGATTTCCCAAATGCTTCATACAAGATCAACCGAGTTTTTCTCCATCGCCAGCCTGATGGTTTGTACCGTCATGTGGGGGGCACCCAGCGCCCAGCCCCTGCGAATTGTTGCCGACTCCAATCGCGATGGGGTCGTGGAATTTGAATCAGACAGCGAAGGGCGCGACACATGGACCCCACAACGCGGAGCCATCTTTTACAATAATAACAATGACGATGACCGGTCGGGCAAGCCGGACAATGAGGATGAGATCATTAATGGCGAGGCTGATCTCGATGATCTCGCAAAGATACTGATTCAGACCATGCCCAACGTCGGGGCCGATGCCACCCTCACGGTGAGCGTCGATTCCGCCTCGGAAAACCGGGTTCGTCTCTTCCAACGAAATGGGGATGGGGAATACTCCGTTTTTGACCACACGGCCGATGGCAATCTCGATGCCTCCCGTATTGCCGGGGATCATCTCGAGTTGCGCATGGAAGCGCTCACGTATGCTGATGCGTCCTGGAGCGGCGAAACGACGGTAACGGTGACACTGGAAAATGGCGGGTCCGAAACCCAGACCGATCGTGTGGTGCTCCGTGTCGCCCCCTGGATCATGCTTTCCAACATCAACGAAGTGAAGACCGTCTATATCCGCGAGTATCCCGACCGGAATGACGAAATGGTGGCGGACCTCAATAACATCGTGGAAAACAAGGCGAATGCGCGGCTCTTCGCCGTCGGCCCTGTTGATGAAACCGGATATCCCGCCAATAATATCTGGATGCAGGACACCATGGAGATCGGGTATCATGCCGGGCCGAATGGTTACAGGAACGTCGTCCTTCGCGCGAATCGCAACAAGCCGCTGGATAATTTCCCCCTCGATGAGTTGATGGGGTCTGATTATGGAACGTTTCGAGTCGGGGACTTTCGCCCGGCCTTTGGTGCCGGTACCGGTGGCAACTCCTGGCTGGACTGGTTTGGCAATCTCGAAGTCACCCCGCCCCTTCCCGGCTTCCCCCTTGGGCGTGTGATTTATGGTGCGGATGGAACATCTGCAAGTGCTCCCTCCCTCGATCCCCGCATTGTGGAAATGATCGATGCCCAGGGAGTCCAGGGGCCTGCGCTGGCCATTGATGTGGGATGGCTTCTCATCAAGCACGCCGACGAAGTGTTGTCGTTCCTTCCCTCCACCGATCCCCAAAGCACCTACAAGGTCATGGTTCCCGACACCGGTGTAGGCATTTCCCTCTTTGAAAAATTCCAGGAGGACGGCCATGGCAGCCTCCAGATCTTCCAGCCCTATAATTACCGGACGACCGTTGATGGTCTCCTCGCTCAGGAGTCCCTCCTTGAATACAACCGCAACCTCCAGCGCGATCGTATCGAACCCCTCATCGACCGCCTCAAGGACGAGCTTGGCCTTGAGGAACACGACCTGATCCGGGTGCCCTTCCTGCAAAATTCCTCCCGCACCGCGCTGATTCCCAACATGGTAAACAGCCTCGTGGTGAATGGTCACCTCGTTGCTTCCGATCCGACCGGGCCGGTGGTCGATGGGACCGACCTCCTCCAGGCGTGGTTCCGCGAAGCCGTCGCAGACACCGGCCTGGAGGTTCACTTCGTCAACGACTGGCGGTACCACTCCTGGTCGGGGAACGTTCATTGCGCGACGAATGCGACCCGTGTGCCGTATGAGTTGCCCTGGTGGGATGCCTTGGAGGAACGTTCCGGGGATTAATGAACCGGGCAGCGCCCGGACTCAATTCCGGAGCGCCTTGATGTCCTCCCAATCGCGCTGGGTTCTTCCGGCACTCATTGTTCTCGCTGCGGCGATCAGATTTCCCCAGCTTTTCGATCCTGTCTTTCAGGACGAGTGGGTTCCCTTCGTTAATTTGCAGCATTTTTACGAGACACGGTGGCTGGCTCCAGCCGTCCCCGAATGGCCACCGCTTCACAGTTACCTCATGGTGCCGGTCATTGGCATCACCCTCGTCCTGGGTGGCTTTTTGACCGGGCTTGATGCCATGGAATACGCCATCATTGCCTCGGCGTTTCTGGACGTTGAGCTAGTCTACGGAACACGTTTTCTTTCCCTCCTTTGCTCCCTCGCCGTGCTGCCGCTTCTGTGGTATGCCCTTCCCCGCCATGTTGGAAATGTTCCCCGGGTTGCGGCGTGTCTGCTTTGGATTTTTTCTCCCGTCAGTGTGGAATATGGTGCGTATGGTTTGCCGGAAACCGGGCTTGCAGTGGCGGTGGCTGGGTGCGTGTTGCTGGCGCTGCGATATCTGGAAACAGGGGCGGGGCGCGATCTCGTCTGGGCGGGTGTCTGCGCAGGCGTGGCTGCTGCCTTCAAGTATAACGGGGGAATGGTGTGCGTGGCTGTTGCGATGGCGGCCATGTTGGGACCGGGGGGGTGGCGGGTTGGATGGCGCCATCTGCTTGTGGCGGGCCTGGCATCGTTGGGATGTTTCCTCCTTCTGACGCCGACGATCCTTCTCGATACGCGCAATACAATCGACGGGCTTCTCTTTGAGCGCGATCATCTTTCCACGCCGCGAATTGGCCCCAACTACCTGCCATGGGTGGGGACGCCGTGGTTTTTTCTGACGCGGGAACCGGGCTGGCTTTTTTCCGCTTTTCTGGGGAGTGCAGTATTTATTCTTGGACTCGGTTCCCGCAAGCGTCTCGCCGTGATACTCGCAGCGGTTCTCGTCAATTACCTCATTGTGGGTGGTTGGGCGCGCATGGATCCGAATTACTGGATTCCCTCCCTTCCCGCCGCCTCGTTGCTGCTTGGCGAGGTGATTCGCTCCCTCGCCGCCCGCCACCAGTTTCATGTCACCCTTGTTGCGGGCGGCTTGCTGGCGATGTCCTTGTTGGTTTTGTTCCCACCAGATCCCCGTACCTCGAACTATACACGGATGTCCGAATGGCTGGCGGAAAACCTTCCCACGAATGTAACGATAACAAGGGATGGGAGCTACACACCGAAGGTCTGGACGATGGCACGCCTCCATGAGTTTCATGAGGGGCCGGGCGCACGGCTTTCCCTGGAAGGAGAGGCGCATTTTGTCTGGCGTATTGGAAATTCCCCCCGGGCATTGGAGGAGGTGATTCTCGTTGATGTGCTCCGCCGGGAGGAGCTTGTTGCCGATCTTCATGAAGTCATACCGGCGGGATCGTGGCTGCTGATCAGTTCCCTGCCACGGGATCGGGTTATGTTGTACCCTCCCCCCGGCCGTGAGGATCAGGATGCCATCCATACAGTTCGTCTCAACTTTTACGAGGCCGTCATGGATCCGGATGGGCCGTGGGAATTGATCCATGCGGAAACGGAAGGCGCCGGGCAACAGCACTTTGTCTATCGACATGCGAACTGGAAAGTCGGGCTTTAATATTCCGGTTTTTGCTGGTCCTGGACTTGTTCGAGAATTTCCGTGTAGGCACGAAGCCGCATGGGATGGAGGTCACCCTGTTCCACGGCAGCCCTGACGGCGCATCCCTGCTCCCGCTGGTGGAGGCATCCTCCCCACTCGCATTTCTCTGAAAGGGCCAGAATATCGGGGAAGCCGTGCTGGACCTGGGTTGGGTCAACGCCAAGGAATCCGAAGATCTTGATTCCCGGCGTGTCTATAAGAAGCGTTTCCCTGAAGTCATACACTTCTGCGGCGGTGGTCGTGTGCTTTCCCCTGCCGTATTTGGTCAGTTCCTGCGTCGGGATCATCTCGTCATCGCGAAGAACCCGGTTGATGATGGTCGATTTTCCAACCCCCGACATGCCGGAAAGGACCGTGATCCCCCGGGCGAGGCGCTTGCGCAGTTCGGGAAATCCCCGGCCCGAGATGGCGGACACAAAGATGACATCCACCCCGGCGGCCTGGATGGGCTCCAGTCGCTTCTGGATTTCCGGATCGGCCTCGTCCATCTTGTTCATAATGATGAAAAGGGGAAGGTCGATAATGCGGCAGTAGACCATGTAGCGGTCGACAAAGGTTTCCTGGAAGGGCGGGTCGGAGGCGCTGCAGACGATGCCGACCTGGTCGAGGTGGGAGGCGATGAGGCGAATCCCCGATTCCTCGGCGTAACGGGCAAGGACCTTTCCCCGGGGCATGACTCCCTCGACGGTATTGCCGTCTGTATAGACAAGATCACCGGCAACGACGGGAAACTTGCGGCGGTTGGCGATGCGAACGAGGGCACCTTCCAGGTTCACCCCCGATTCGATGCCGTAATTGACATACACGCGGGCAACCTTGAGCTCGTCCTTGTTGGGTGGTTCAAAGGTATTCCATTCCGCCGCTCCAAGCATGTTCCTCAGCTTGGGGCCCTTGGGGTCACGATTTGGTTTCCTGCCCCTGCCTTGCTTCTTCAGTCCCATGTACCCGTGCCGGTGTCGGTTGTATAGTCGGAGGTTTCCATGTCTTCCGCCCTTGGTGGGAGGATGACCAGCTCCAGAATGGCGAGTGGTTGGTCCACGCCCTGAACATTGACATACCCGTGGTGGATGGTAGTCAAGCCCGGCGGCAATGTTCCGGCGACAAAATCCCCGATATTGGCCTCCAGGGCAATGCGAAGGTTCTTGGGGCCGTCGGGTGGCTGGGGGAGTTTCTTGATGGCCTGCTCGACACGGGCGGCCAGGACGAAGGCACCCCCGAAGTAGACGCTTCGCTGCTGCCGAGCCGACCCGAAGAAACGAACCCGGGTCTCGCTTCCGGCGATTCCGATGCGGAGGCCGGGCACGATATTGAGCTTTTTCTCGTCGAGCCTGAGGATCTCCGCGGCGACCTTTTTTCTCCAGTCGGTGACCTCGTTGATAATGTCCCTGGCGCAGGCCACTGCCCGGCGTGCCTGGTCCTCGGGGGTCGCCCCGTCGAAGATGGCAGCGAGGCCATCCCCCGTCAGGTCCGACAGGTTTCCATCATGTCGGTCGAGGGCGCCAATGACCCTTTGAAAGAAGTCACCAATGAGGTGCGCGGCGATTTCGGAATTTCGCTGGTTCTCGAAGAACCGGAGCATGGGTGTATATCCGGCGATGTCGACAATCATGGCCGTGCGCCATGCGTTGTCCCCCGGCCTGGCCTCGCCACCGGCGTAGGATTCGAGGTAATTGACCTCCTCCTCGTTATAGACAAGGAGTGCGCTCGGTGGTGTGAAGCGGCGGACGACCTCCGTCAGGCGGCGGCGGCTCCTTGCAAACAGGAGGCGGGATTCCGCCACGCCGCTGATGAAGCAAAGCATGAAGGCCATGAGGTATCCAACGGATGGAAGCCATGTATCGAGGGAATGGATGAGGAGGAAATCCATTCCAACAAATAGACCTGCGAAGAGAAACCCCATGATAGGGGCCATGGGTCCGACGGTCATGGTTCCAAGCATCCACCCGAAGGCACCACCCACAAGGATCAGCAGAAGGGCAAACCCGGGGATCAGGAGGGAGGGGTCCGTGGGGGCATTGCCCTTGATGAGCGTCGCTGCGGCCATTGCATGGAGGACAACCCCGGGCGCCAGTGGCGGGTTGTTCCCCTGGCGATGAGGGGCTCTGAAAAGGGGCGAAGTGAACGGGGTGGGGTTCAAGTCGAAGGGGTGACCACTTCCGATGAAGACCAGACGGTCCTCC
>JAFIGB010000033.1 GCA_020831705.1 Candidatus Sumerlaeia bacterium
GCCACGTATCTGCGCGGCATCGACTTCATCCAGGTGCCAACCACACTCCTCGCCATGGTGGACTCCAGTGTTGGCGGAAAAACAGGGATCAACAATCGCCACGGGAAGAACCTGATCGGTGCCTTCTGGCAGCCGCGGCTGGTGCTGGCGGACACGGATACACTGACGACCCTGCCGGAGGGGGAGCGTATCTCCGCCCTCGCCGAGATCATCAAGTACGGCGTGATATACGACGGCGAATTTTTCGCGTGGATCGAAAAGAACATCAACGCCCTGCGTAATCTGGAAACCGATGCCCTCATTCATGCCATCCAACGTTCCTGTGAAATCAAGGCCGACGTGGTGGTGAAGGACGAACGGGAATCGGGGCTGCGCCAGATCCTGAATTTCGGCCACACCATCGGCCACGCCATTGAAAATTCCACCGGCTACGGTGTCATGCGCCACGGCGAGGCCATTTCCATCGGCATGGTGGTCGAGTCTGCGCTTGGCGTGGACCAAACTCCCGGATGGACGGAAACCGAGCACCTCCGCCTGGGAAGCCTGCTGAAGGCGGCGGGACTTCCGACACGGCTCCCCAAAAGTCTCACCGTTTCCCTCGACGACCTCTTCAAGGCCGCCGCCACCGACAAGAAAAACGTCGACGGGGAAATACGCTACATGCTCCCCCGCCGCTTCGGGCTGGTCGAGGCGGTCTCCCTTGCCAACAAGGACGTCGCCCCCCATCTTGTTGCCGCCGGGGCAAGGCGCTGACGCCCCCGCCAAACCAATCAGCAGGATACCCCAAGGATGATTCTCGATCGACTCGAAAGCTGGAACCTGTACTTTCGCGAAGGCACCCAGATTGCCCGGGCCTTTCAATTCCTCCAGGAGGAGTTCGACCCCGAAAGCCCCGATGGCCGTATAGACATTGATGGCGACCGAATCTACGCCCTGGTCCAGGGCTATGAAACCCGGCCCATGGGAAAGTGCCGCTTTGAGGCCCATCGCCAGTACCTCGACATTCAGTATGTTTTCGATGGCGCCGAGTCGATGGGATGGGTGGCCCGCGAGCACATGATCGTGGATGAGGATTATGACGAGGAGAAGGACGTGGAGTTTTTCGAGCAACCCCTACGCTTCACCACGTTGGAGGTCCACACCGGCCAGTTCGCCTTCTTTCACCCCGGGGATGCCCATGAACCAGGGATCCGGCTGGGCGACACACGCCATGTCCGCAAGGTGGTTGTGAAGATCAGGATCGGGGGAGAATAAGGATGAAGGATGAGGTATGAGGGGTGAAGTAATTTTGAAGGGGTTAATTGTCTATACGCTGGGGGTCTTGTATATTTCTTGGGATATTTCAGGTTTTTTCGTTGGTAGGTCCTTGGGGTGGGTGTCTATATTTATATGGTATTGGTGTATTATTTTCACTTCTGCCTTACAAAGACTTCCCTTCTTCCTTACAAACTCTTCACTCATTCGCTACAAGCACTTCACTTCTTCCTTGTGAACACCTTCGCTACTTCCGCACGAACACTTCAATCCATCCATTCACGCACTTCTTTTCTTCCTTACAATCCCTTCGCCCATTCGGTACAAGCACTTCGCTCATGCCGGGTAAGCACTTCACTTCTTCCTTATGGGCACCTTCGCTACTTCCGCACGAACCCACCAATGCATCCATTCAAGCACTTCTTTTCTTCCTTACAAACTCTTCACTCATTCGGTTTGCGAACTTCACTCCTGCCGGGTAATCATTTCACTTCTTCCTCGTTAACACCTTCGCTATTTCCGCCCGAACACTTCGTTTCTTCCATACAAATCCTTTACCACTCCCTTTCATCACTCACTTCTGCAGGGCGAAATCTTCGCGCCTTCCTTGCAGGATCCTCACTCCTGCCAGATGGCGCTTAGGAACCATCCCAGCTTCCTTGCGTCGCCGTTTTTTAGGATCTGGTCGGGGATGGGGGCGTTGGGGAGTTCGAGGCGGATTGAAAGTTGTGAACGGCTTGTTTCGAGTGGATAGACACGGAGAACCCAGCTGTCGACGGCGAGTGGGAGCTCGTGGCGCCTGCCGTTGATGGTGATGCGGCCGTCCAGGGGGGCGCTGGTCAGGCCGATGGGGCCGGAAAGCACCAGGTGGATTTTTTTCGCCCCACGAAGTCGGGCAAGTTCGAGTGTTGCCGCCTCTTTTCCCGCACGGTAGGACACATCACAGCGACCATCACGTTCGCGTTCGTGCCAACCATCCATCAGCTGCCGCTCTCCGTGGCGACCAATGACGATGGAGGTGTGGACGGGGCGCTTTGTGGAGGTGTCCAAGGGAACTGTTGTGGAGCTCATCGCCTGTTTCTGCCTGCCTGACGAAGTTTCTGTACCAGTCTGTCGAGCAGGCCTCCCCCGCGTTTCTGAAGCCTGGCGATTTCCATTTCAGCAGCGACGAGGGCCTCCTTGAGACGTTCGTTGATTGCCTGCGATTCCCGGTCGCTTCCGGGGGTGTCATTGGCGACGGCGGAAAGCGTCACCAGTTTTGTTAACATCCCCGCCGCTGCCACGAGATCGTCGGCGGCCTCCTGCGGTGCCTTGATTTCACCATGGCGGACCCTGTTCGGCTCCCCCTTTTCAGCGACCAGAACGGTGCGGTAGGCAACATCAACCGTTCCGCGCATGACGCCGTCGAGTTGGGCCTGGTCGAAGGCATCCCACTGGGAGTCCAACTCGCCGCGTGCCTTGCGGGCGAGGTCGAGAAGTTGCCAGGTGAACCACTTTCCAAGATCATAATTTTCCACGGCTTCGACAATGCCGTGGCTTCCCGGCATGGCCTCGAAGATCTCACGAAGTTTGGGTAGGCCATGTTCAACGTGTTCCCCCAGCCATGGATGGGCATCGCCGAATATATTCTCGTGGGCGGTGTTGAGGAGGGATTCGAGCTGGGCGGTGGCCTCGTGGTGGAAGGGGGCCGCAATGATGACGGTGGACCGGCAGACGCGGCAAAGCTCGCTCAGGAAAAGGGGGCGATGTTTGGGGGGGATGTGCTCCAGGACGTCTATCGTCGTCACGACATCGAAGGAATCGTCCCCAAAGGGAAGTTCCAGGGCGGAACCAACTGTATAGCCATCCATCCGTTCGTCGACGGTGTCGACGGTGACGGCCTTCCACCGGGGGTAGGCCGCGGAAAAGGTGCGGGCGAAGGTGCATGGGTGGCCACCCACGTCGAGGAGCGTGGGGCGCTCGACGAAGCGCGATGCCCGGGCACGAACAAGCCCCGCCACAACGGCAAAACGTACCGCCGCATCGGCAGGCAGGTTGTCAAAAAGAAGGTCCACCCTGGCTGCAGCCCGGTTACTGCCATCCGGGGATCGTTCCCTTTTCCCGACCGCATCCATCACGCATCTTTTTCCGTTCCGGCGGATGTATAGACACGAAAGTCGATGTCGGGGAAGATGTTGTCCTTTGTTTCCAGGAGGGCAAGGAACCGGCGATCAATTTCGCCGCTCCAGATCTGGTCGTACAGGTCATTGAAACGGACAAGATGGTCCTTCGTGCGCTTGATGGCGTACTGGACCATGGTGTTCATCTTCATGATAAAGGCCCAGTCGCTTGCCTGGGCGAGGAGGAGTTCCCGCGCCGCCTGGTTGAGGGCACGTTCCTCCAGCGGGGAGGGATCGCCGAAACGCTCCGCGAGGGTAACCATGCGCTCGGCGGCCGTGTTGAGGTGGCGGTATATCCAGTCGTTGGATCCATCAAGCCAGACCTCCGCGTAGCCCTTGTTTCCCCAGGAACTTTCGCAGGGCATGGCGACCTGGTTGCGGGGGAATTTGTCGAGGTACTCCGAGGGGGTGATCAGCTCGATGTCGTCCTGATCGAAGGCAATCTTGCGGAAGAGGAAATTGAGAAAGTCAGGCCCCTCGTACCACCAGTGACCAAAAAGTTCGGCATCGTAGGGGGAAAGGACCAGCGGGGGACGATCCATGAGGGAGGAAAGATGAAGCACCTGCTGCTGGCGATTGAAGAGGAAATTCCCCGCATGCTCGGCGGCGGCATCCAGCGCCACCTGGGGCTGGTAGGGCAGCTTGTCATGGAGGTCCACACGGCCCGTGATGCGGTGATATTTCAAGCCCGTTGACTTGCGGATGCCGCTTTCGTGGATGTAGGGCCGGATATATTCATAGTCGAGGTCGTAACCAATGTCCCGATAAAACTCACGATACCGCGGATCACCGGGGTAACCCTGTTGGGCGGACCACACCGACCGGCTTGATTCCATGTCCCGCCCGAAGGCGGCGACTCCATTGGGCGTGTATAGCGGGGCAAAAACACCGTAGGCGGGACGCTTGTCGGCGAAGAGAACCCCATGGGCATCGAGGAAGAAGAAGCGGATGCCCACCTCCTTGATCAATTCATCAAGGCCCGGGTAGAAGCCGCATTCCGGGAGCCAGATGCCCTTGGCCGGGCGGCCGAATGTTTTTTCGTAGTGGTCAGCGGCGACACGAATCTGGGCTCGGGCGGCGGAGGGAACGGTCCGCAGCAATGGCATGAAGCCGTGGGTGGCGCAGCAGGTGACAATTTCCAGCTGACCGGTCTGCTGGAAGTGACGGAAGCCGTCGAGGATGCGCCCCTTGTAGCGATTGACGAAGGCTTCGTGGCATTGCGCCAGCTTGCGATCGTACATCGCGGCGACTTCGTGGAATTCGTGGTGGGTGCTCGTGCGCTCCAATTCCTTGCGGGTCAATTCCATCAACCCCTCAAGGTGATGGACATACCGCTCCTGGAGGAGGGAATCCTCCAGCATGGAGCACAATGTGGGGGTGAAGACCATCGTCAGGCGGAAGTCAATTCCATCGCGCTCCAGTCCCTCCATGACGGCCAACAGGGGGATGTAGCTCTCTGTAATGGCCTCAAACAGCCAATCCTCCTCCAGACAATCCGTATATTCCGGATGGCGAACGAAAGGAAGGTGGGCGTGGAGGACGGG
>JAFIGB010000038.1 GCA_020831705.1 Candidatus Sumerlaeia bacterium
CATTGTAGTTGATGCCATGGGTCAGTTCCGGCCAGCCGTAATTTTTACCTGCGCGGATGAGATTGATTTCGTCTCCGCCGCGGGGGCCGTGTTCCCCTTCCCACAGATCGCCGGTCACGGGGTGGAAGTCCAGACCCTGGGGATTGCGATGCCCGTATGTATAGATGGAGGAAAGAGCGCCGGACGTATTGACAAAGGGATTGTCCTCCGGGATGGAACCGTCCCGGTGGAGGCGATGAATTTTACCATTGGGGCTTCCGAGATCCTGTGAAGTCCGCGGGTTTCCCCGGTCCCCGATGGCGAAATAGAGATATCCATTCGAATCGAAAACAATGCGAACGCCGAAGTGGACCCGCCCCCGTGTGTAGTGCTCCGGATCGGCCTCCCAGACCACCTCCTGATCCACCCATCGATGGTTGTCAATCTTTCCACGAACAATGCGTGTTTGCGTCTGGGTGCTTCCTCCCCGCTGAATTCCATGGCTATAACCCAGATAGATCCATCCGTTTTCCTCATAATCAGGATCCACGGAAACGGCCATCATGCCTCCCTGCCCCTGGGCAACAACCTCGGGGGTGTCCGCAATGGGTCTGGAGTGCAGCGTTCCATCCTCCACAAGTCGCAGGGGACCGGAACGCTCCGTGACCAGGGCGGTCGCTTTGTCAATGAAGGCGATACCCCATGGAGTGCGGAATCCATCCGCCCATTTTTCGACTCGTACGTCATAATCGAGCGTCTCAATTGTGTCAGATTGTCGCGCCTCCCGGGGAGACTCCTCCGCGGGGGATTCGGTGCCCATGATGGCATCCACGATCAGGTTGATTTGCTCCTCGTCGAGGGCCCCGCCGTAGGCCGGCATACCCAGATCCTCGATTCCGTCATAAATACTTCGGAAGATATCCTCCCGTTCTCCACCAAATGCCCATTCGCCATCAACGAGGCTGCTGGCCCCCGCTCCGTCCATGTCCACGCCATGGCAAGTGGCGCAATGTTGGGCGTACCATGCCCTGCCCGGGGTTTCCCGGGAATTGGAATCTGAGGAGGATGCCGAACCTTGTTGGGCGCAGGCGACTCCTGTCAGGAATATGGGTGAGATAATGATGGCCGTGATTGATTTTCGCATTGTTGACGGTGTCTCCATGGTGGACTTGGGTCCCTCCGAAGAAGTTATTGTACCAACCGGCATGAGGGCAAGGTGTTCGCGGATGGCGCCCGAACCTGCTTGCCCTCCCGGAGTGTTCGGGGCGTTGATGGGGACCATGTCTCCCGCTGGCTTTGTTGCGGGAATAAGTTTGGGTTTTGATCCCTCCGGGAAACCAAGAGGTGGATAATGGCAACGATCATTGATGGCAAAAAAATCTCCGGTGAAATTCGCAATGAGATCAAGGCTGGGGTGGATGAGTTGGTTGCTGGCGGCCATCGCCCGCCCGGTCTTGCGGTGCTGCTGGTGGGGGAGAACCCCGCATCGATGGCGTATGTGCGAAGCAAGACAAGGGCATGCGCCGAGGTTGGCTTTCATTCGCGCCAAATCAACCGGCCTGCCTCCATCAGCGAGGAGGGCCTGTTGCGGCTCGTTCAGGAATGTAATGACGATCCTGAAATCCACGGGATTCTTGTCCAGCTTCCCCTTCCCGAACATATAGACAGCCAGAAAATTATCGAGGCCATCGACCCCGCAAAGGACGTGGACGGTTTTCATCCCGTGAATGCGGGTCGTCTCATGGTGGGGCTTCCCGGATTTGTCCCCTGCACTCCGGCGGGGATTATCGAGATGCTCGTTCGTACCGGTACGGAAACATCGGGAAAACACGCCGTCGTTCTTGGCCGGAGCAACATTGTTGGCAAGCCCATCGCCCAGCTTCTTGCAAGGAAGGGTCGTGGTGGGGATTGCACGGTGACCATCGCCCACAGCAGAACCCGCAACATTGAGGAGATCTGCCAACAGGCCGATATCATCATTGCCGCCATTGGCCGAGCCCGCTTTGTGAAGGGCTCCATGATCAAGCCGGGGGCTGTGATTATAGACGTCGGCATCAATCGGGTGGAGGACGAAAACTCGGAGAAGGGTTACCGGCTTGTTGGTGACGTGGACTTCGACGAGGCGGAAAAGGTGGCGGGGGCAATCACTCCCGTTCCCGGCGGAGTCGGGCCCATGACCATTGCCCTGTTGCTGCGCAATACGCTCGAAAGCGCCCGGGCAAGCAGTGGCCTTCCCAGTTCGTTAAGGTAATCACGGTCGAATGGATGCACGGGATACGGTGGCGGGTGCGGATGACCCCGGTCCCGTTCCCTTTCGGGGAATCCTTGGTCACCCAATTCTGAGGCGTGCATGGGGCCTCCAGAATCCGTCGCGTGTGATTCCACGCATCGCCATGGCAGCAACCCTTGCCGTGATTGTCCCCCTGGTTGTCTCGCATCTGCTTTCCTTTTCGAACACCATCGGAACCATTGCCGACATGGCCTGGATGGTTTCCTTTTGCCTGATGGCCCTGTTCGGTTTTCTCGATTTCCTCGGACTTCGCGGTCATCTGGGTTCCCCCCTCGCCACCGATCTTGCCCAGACCCCCATCGATCATCGGGAAACCGTGGCCGCCCTTCACTTGTCCCGGATTCCCGTCTATACGGTGGTCAGTTTTCTGGTCATCCTTGTCTTTCCACAGAACGAGGCAGCCTTCTTTCCCATTCCCATTGAGCGGTTGCTGCTTTTCGCGGTTTCCTTTGTCTTGGTGCTGGAGGCGATCCTGCGTGTCCTTTTCCTGCTGCCGTTGCACCTGGAGGGGGCGGTGCTGTTCCTTGGTACCATTATGACGGTACTCGCGGGGGTCCTGATGATGTACGGGGTGAGCGGTGCCCTGATGATGCTGACGGGAAGTGCCGTCTATACGATTATTGCCTGGGGGCTCTTTGCGGCCCTCCCTCTGGTGTTGAGCTGGGTGAGCTGGAATTTTTTCCTCGCCATTGCGGCCCGGAGTTACGGCAAGCGCATTCGCCTGATTTTGGGGGAGGAAAAGACCGTTGTCGACGCCCCCGAACCGCGGCGGTTTCTCACCTGACAGGTTTCTCACTTGCATCCCGTTGCCGTTGCTGCGACCATGAGATGTGGCAATTTTCACGGGAGACCTGCATGCTTGAGACGGTAGACACCAACAAGAAGCTCGAAAAGTCAGCCTACAAGGAATGGTTCCCCCGGCTGAAGTTCGAGCTGCGTGAATTGCAGCAAACCGCCCGCGAGGCAAAGCTTCCCATCATTATCATTCTGGAAGGCTGGCACTTGGCGGGAAAATCGGATTCGATGCGCCACCTTGCCGAAGCACTGGATCCCCGCGGGTTTCGCGTTCATACAACTTTTCCCCCCACTGAGGAGGAGCGCACCGACCACTGGCTGCAGCGCTTCTGGGAGCGTTTCCCCGAGAAGGGCCGGGTGGTGGTCTTCGTCCGTTCCTGGTATTATCGGGTTCTCCACGAGCGCGTGGAAGGCACCATGACCGACGAGCAGGTGACCCACGCCTTTCAGGCCATCAACCAGACCGAGCAGATGCTGACGGCTGATGGGGCGGTGGTTCTGAAATTTTGGCTGCATATATCCCGCAAGGAACAGAAGCGCCGCCTCAAGTCCGCCGAAAAAAATCCCTTCGATCGTTATGTGGTCAGCGAGTCCGACTGGGAGGCGTATCGTCTATACAGCGAATATGAGCGCTCCGTGGAGGAGATGCTGGAGCGGACATCCACCCACGGCGCCCAGTGGATCATCGTCGGATCGGGGGATCATCGATACCGCCGCCTGCGCATTTTTCAGGAGCTTTGCGAGGGAATCGTCAACGGCCTCAACAGGCAGCGCCTGAAGAAGGAACTTGCAGGAGTCAAGAAATCCACCAAGGAAATGAGCGTTCCCGTTCTGGAGGAGATGCCGACGATCCTCGACAAGGTGGACCTGACGAAGACCCTCGACAGCGAGACTTATGATCGCAAGAAGGTCTCCCTCCAGCTTCGGCTTAGACGCACCCACAACGAATCGCACAATCATGGCATTCCCATGGTGAATGTCTTTGAGGGATGGGACGCCGCTGGAAAGGGCGGTGCCATTCGTCGCCTGACGGCCACCCTTGATGCCCGCTATTACCGCGTCATTCCCATCGGAAAACCGACTCCCGAGGAACTCAATCGCCATTACCTTTGGCGCTTCTGGCGCCATATCCCCAAGGACGGTGTCCTGACGATTTTCGACAGATCGTGGTACGGCCGTGTCATGGTGGAACGTATAGAAGGGTTTTGCACCGAGGAGGAATGGCGGCGAGCCTACCAGGAAATCAACGAGTTTGAACTGCAACTCTTCAATGCAGGTGTCGTCATCAACAAGTTCTGGCTCCACATTTCTGCCGAGGAGCAACTGGCGCGATTCGAATCCCGCGCCGAGGATCCCCACAAGAGTTGGAAATTGACGGATGAGGATTGGCGGAATCGCGAAAAGTGGGATCTATACAGGGAAGCCGTCGATGACATGATCAAGCGCACCTCAACCACCTACGCCCCGTGGACCATTGTCGAGGGCAATTGCAAGCGATACGCGCGGGTGAAGGTCATTGAAACCGTCTGTCAAACACTGGACAAGGCCATCGAAGGCAGAAAACCCCTGAAAAAGAAGGGCAAAAAGAAGAAATAATCACAGGTGTGAATTTTGCCTCTTTCATGATTCAGGACGCATGTCCTCGCAGTCATCCCAACCCGGAGGAATTACAATAATGGAAAAACGGAAACTTGGAAACAGTGATCTTTCCCTGACGGTTGTCGGGTTCGGCTCCTGGGCCATTGGGGGACCCTGGAAAATGGGTTGGGGTCCCACCGACGACAAGGAATCCGAGGCAGCGATCAAGAGCGCCCTCGACAATGGCATCAACTGGATAGACACCGCTCCCGTGTATGGTTTCGGTCACAGCGAGGAAGTCGTTGGGCGTGCCATCAAGGGTCGACGGGACAAGGTCATCATCGCCACCAAGTGTGGTCTCGTTCCCGATGGGGAAGGGGGCGCGAAGGGACAATTGAAGCGCCAAAGTGTCCGCCAGGAACTGGAGGACTCCCTTCGTCGCCTTGGTACCGATGTCATCGACCTGTATCAAATTCACTGGCCGAACCCCGAGGAGGACATCGAGGAAGCCTGGACCGAGATGAACAAGGCGAAGGAGGAGGGACTTGTCCGCTGGTGCGGTGTTTCCAACTTCTCCGTGGAGCAAATGAAGAAGGTCTCAAAGATCGCTCCGGTGACCTCTGACCAACCTCCCTATTCGATGCTCCGCACTGCCATCGAGGAGGACATCATGCCCTGGTGCGGGGAGCATAATGTTGGCCTGGTGACGTATGCCCCAATGCTCAGTGGCGTCCTCACCGGCAAGCAAACCCACGAGCGGGCGAAGAACCTTCCCGAGGGCGACTTCCGGCGGAACAACAAGGAGTGGAAGGAACCCAACCTGAGCGCCAACATTGACTTTGTTGAGAATGTCCTCCGTCCCATCGGCAAGAAGCATGGCGTGGAGCCCGGCCAGGTTGCCATTGCGTGGGTCCTCAAGGACAAGCGCGTGACCTCCGCCATCGTTGGGGGGCGAAATCCCGCCCAGGCGAAGAACAATGCGAAGGCGGCAGGTGTTTCCCTGGATGCGGACGACCTCGGTGCCATCGCCGAGGGAATTCGCCTGCGCGCCGCCAAGGTGGAGTAGTACCCCCGCCCCACTGATCGTCCCTTGTGTATAGACAAAAAGATTCCCCCCGGAGTGGAGCTTCCATTCCGGGGGGAATCCTGTATTGCAAGGTGGGGGAGTGGAGATTACTCCTCGGTGTTGTCCTCGGGTGTCTCCTCCCCGATTTCCTCGGCGCCTTCAACATCTTCGCCGAGTTCCGCGAGGAGTTCGGCGTCTTCCTCGCCATCCTCACCAACACCGGAGACGGCAACGATGCGGTCGTTGTCCCCAAGGTTGAAGAGGCGCACACCCTGTGTGTTGCGACCGATGACGCGGATGCCGCTGACCTTGAAGCGGATCGTCTGACCCTGGCCGGTCATGAGCATCAACTCGTCGGTGTCGGAGACCTCGCTGACGGAGACGATTTCGCCGGTCCGTTCCGTGATCTTCATGTTGATGACACCCTTCGTACCCCGTGAGGTGCGGCGGTAATCATCCACGGAGGAGCGCTTGCCCATGCCCTTTTCGGAAACGGTGAAGATGGTGCATCCGGGACGGAGGGCATCCATGCCGATGACGTAGTCACCGTCTTCGAGGTTCACGCCGCGCACGCCAGTGGTGAAGCGACCGGCGGAGCGGAGTGACCCAACTCCGAAGCGGACGGCCATGCCCTTGCGTGTTCCGATGAGGATGTCCTGGGTGTCATCTGCCATGCGAACGGTGACGAGTTCATCGTCGTCGTCGATGTTGAGTGCCTTGATGCCACCCTTGCGCGGGTTGCTATACAGGGAAAGGGCGTTCTTCTGAATCTGGCCCTTTCGGGTAATGAACAGGAGGAACTGTTCGTCGGAGAATTCCGAGACGGCAACGACCGACTCGATTTTCTCGTCCTTCTCGAGGGCTTCGAGGAGGTTGACGATGGGGCGGCCACGGCTTCCACGACCGGCCTGGGGAAGTTCCCAAACCTTGAGCCAATATGCCTTCCCCTTGTTGGTGAAGAACATGATATAGTCGTGGGTGGTGCCCACGAATAGATGCTCGACCCAATCGTCATCCTTGAAATCGGCGCCCTTGAGTCCCTTCCCACCGCGCTTCTGCTTGCGGTAAAGGTTGGTGTCGGTGCGCTTGATATATCCCTTGTGGGAGATGGTGACGACCATCCGTTCCTCGGCGATGAGATCCTCAACGGTCATCTCGCCGGGGTTGTTGATGATTTCCGTACGGCGGGGCTGGCCGAACTTCTTTTGGACACCGAGGAGGTCGGCACGAATGACGGAGAACTGCTTCTTTTCCGAGGCGAGAATGGATTCGAGCTCGGCGATGAGTTTTTGGAGTTGATCCGCCTCCTCCTTGAGCTTGTCGACCTCAAGGGCGGTGAGGGTACGGAGACGCATCTCGAGGATGGCGTCTGTCTGGCGCTTGGAGAGGAGGAACTTCTCCATAAGGCGCGCCCGGGCAGTGTCCGTGTCGGGACTGCTGCGAATGATGCGGATGACTTCCTCGATATCCGCCAGGGCGATAAGAAGGCCCTCGACGATGTGCAGGCGATCCTGGGCACGGTTGAGGTCGTAGCGCGTCCCACGAAGGAGAACTTCGCGGCGGTGCTGCAGGTACAGATGGAGGATTCGCATCAGCGAAAGATAGCGTGGCCGGTTGTTGACGATGGCGAGAAGGATCACGCCGTAGTTCGTCTGCATCGCTGTCTTTTTGTATAGATTGTTGATGATGACCTGGGATTCCTCGCCACGCTTGAGCTCAATGACGATGCGCATGCCGTCGCGGTCGGATTCGTCCCGAATATCGGTGATGCCGGTCAGCTTCTTGTCGCGGACGTGCTCGGCGATGTCCCTGATCAGGTTGGCCTTGTTGACCTGATAGGGGATTTCATCAACGATGATGGCTTCCTTGCCGCTCTTGAGCGATTCGGTGTGGCAGCGTGCACGCATGATGACGCGGCCACGCCCGGTCGAGTAGGCGTCCCTGATGCCCTCGCGGCCGAGGATATATCCACCCGTGGGAAAGTCGGGGCCGGGGAGGACATTGAGGATTTCCTCCAACGTGGTCTGGGGATTGTCGATCAACATGATCAACGCATCAATGCACTCGGAAAGCGAGTGGGGCGGAATGCGGGTCGCCATACCAACGGCGATGCCTTCCGATCCATTGACGAGAAGATTGGGAAACGATGCGGGAAGGACCGAGGGTTCGAGTTCCTTGCCATCGTAGGTGGGGACGAAATCGACGGTTTCCTTCTCAATGTCGGTGAGGAGGAATTCACCGGTAGCCGCCATGCGTGCTTCGGTGTAGCGCATCGCTGCGGGGGGGTCGCCGTCGACCGAGCCAAAGTTGCCCTGCCCATCGATGAGGGGGGCGCTCATCGACCATGGCTGGGCCATGCGGACGAGGGCGTCGTAAATCGCCGAGTCACCGTGGGGGTGGAAGTTACCCATCACCTCACCAACAATTTTTGCCGACTTGGAGGGCGCGCGATTCGACCGGAAACCACGGTCGTAACTCGCATAAAGGATGCGCCTGTGTACCGGCTTGAGCCCATCGCGCACATCGGGAAGCGCACGGCTGACGATGACCGACATCGAGTAGTCCAGAAAGCTCGATGCCATCTCATCTTCAATGGCAATGGGACTAATGTTCTCCGAAATTTGGTCCATTTTTAAGGGGTTGCTCCGACTCGTGGATCGATCCTGCCATAAGACCGCTTTTCAGCAGCTTAACAGCGGGATTTTACTGCTCCGAGCTGAGGTGGTGCAAGGGCGGATTCAAATGATTTTCAAGTCTTGATTAACTTATTTCAGATCCCCGGATCCTCAGGGCGGGAGGCGTCCTCGTCCATGGCCTCTTCATTGGCAAGATAACGACGGAGCTTCGCCTGAAACGCCGTGATTCCCTCGCCCTCGGGAAGGCGGCAGCAGGGACAATCAGGGGGATGTGGCGGAGTGTCCTTCCCCTCAAGAGGCTGGTTTTTGAACGAGAAGGTTCGCCTCCGCGTCTGATTGTCCGGAGGAGTTGTCATTTGATGGTTCGGCTTGCTGAATTCATCATGGCGAGACACTCCTGAACACGATCCACACCCCATTCGACAATCTCCCGGCAGGGCAGGATGGCGTCAGGCTTGAAGTGCACCTTGATTCTTCCCTGATGTCTGGCGATCACGTTGGGAATCAGCTCCCGTTGGTAGCTGGAAACAGAAAGATATAGGGGGAGAATGATCACGTCCCGGGCGCCGGTTGCCGACACTTCGTGGAGGGCCGCCTCCAAGGGAGCCTCGTAATCATCGAGAAAGTGCCCAGATGGCGCCCAATACCATGGGCGGTCCCCACCATACCTTCCCGCATGGTTCCGTACCCCGTTGATCAGGTCAACCCACTGCGTATCATCACCGGAGGAGCCATATCCCGAAACAATGACCGGGGCACCGGCGGGTGCGTCCCATTCCTCAAGGCGCCGCTGGACGTTTCTTCTCAGCGCCTCCACCCAGGCCGTTGGTGGCGTCATGAATGCTTGGATTGGTAGGTCGCCGAGCGTTTCCTCCAGAATTTCTGGAATTTCCTCACCCGCATGGCCGCTCCTTGACAGAAAGAAGGGAAAGACACCAAGGCGGGAGGGAGCATCACCGTCCCTGAAGCGTCGAAGTGTTGCCTGGAATTCCGGCTCGTTAATTTCCAAAAAGGTAAACAGGAGATCGGCGTGGATGCCCCGGAAATCACAAAGCGAGGAAACCTCCTCGAACCAATCCTTGAGGGCCGCCGTCCATCCACGTGATCGGGAGCCATGGCATACGATGATGATGGTGTTGGAATTCATGAATGTGGGAGCGCTTCCTTGCAGGTGGGTGAGGCGGAAATGACCGTCGTCCCCTTCGTGCAAGGAATGGTCCATGGGCCTCAGCTGGGCAACAGGCACTTGGACGGCTACAAAAACACCATTGCCCGAAAAAGATTGCTTGCCATTCAAACAAATCAGATACTAATTGGTACTTAAGTCTTGCGGACCTTGGGGGCCGCCTTGAGGGTTTTCCATTATTGCGGCAGACCTACAAGTTCCAACAATAGAAGGGTTGCCAAAAATGTGCGGTAACAGGGCTTAAAAAAATAATTCATCTCAAGTGGAGTGTTGCCATCATGCCGACCAAAGTTAACCGATCCATCAAATCCCACTTTTTGAAGCTTCCCCTCGCCCTGGCCGGGTTGAGCCTTGGCATTCTTGCTCTCTCTCCTGATTCCGCCCCTGCCCAGCAGCAGGAGCGCTTTTTGGAACCGGCAACCTTTCTTCCCAATGGCCGCGCCTTTCATGGAGTAGCGGTCCTTCGGGGATTCATCTACGCCATTGGTGGGTCCGTTGACCCCGGTGATGGCTCCCAGGTTTCCGCCCTGACCACCCACGTTGCCCAGGTTTACCCTGACGGGCGCATTTCGGGGTGGATCCCCACCGAGCGCATTCCCTCCCCGCGGCACTATATTGCCAACAGTACTGTTGTTGTGAATGACACGGTTTACGTTCTGGGAGGCTCCTCCGAGATACTCAGTGGTGAGCGGGCAGACACGGTCATTTGGACACGGCCCCAGCGTGATGGTCGCCTGGAGCCATGGAGGACATCAGACCCTTTCCCGCCGGCAGCACTTTCCACGATCGCGGCCTTCTCCACACCCGGCTATATACATATCACTGGTGGCCTGCCCCGTGGAACCACACCGAGCAATGAGACATGGTCTGTCCGTGTGAATCCGGATGGCTCCCTTGGCGAATGGGTCGAAGGGCCCCGGATGCCCCAGCGGCTTTGGTTTCACTGCGCGGAGGTTGTTGGTGCCCGCGCGTATATCTGGGGGGGACTGACTGAGGGGGGGAGTAATGCGAACCGCAGCACCTCCACGGCGATTTATTCCGCTCCGATCCTTGGTTCCGGTTTGTTGGGCGACTGGGTTCGCGAGGACAAGACACTTCCCGTCGGCATTTATTCCGCAACCAGTGCCGTTGCCGGGCCGTTCCTTTTTACATTTTCTCCGCGGTATGACGGCGGCCAGATGAGCAATGACATCGTCTGGACGCGCATGACACCCGAGGGAATGGTGCCTTGGACCCTCCGTCGCACGGAACTGAGAAACGCCATCTACCATGCAACTGCAACAGACTACCGCCTTGGTCATATATACGTTGTAGGTGGCAAGGGTCCCGAGCGCGCCGCCCCGATTCCCCACGCCTCGTATATCAAGCTTTCGGAGGGCGCCCGCCGCATGGCGGAGCAGGCATGGCTTGCCCAGCATGGTCCCCGTGCAGGCGAGGCCGATACGACGGAAAGTATTGCGGAGACACAGCTTCTTCCCCCCGCGGCCTCGGCGGATCTCCCCTCCTATTTCTTTGAGTATGCGGCGGCCCAGAACCTGAGCAACCGGGAACGGCGCCCCTTGATTGTCTACTACCAGAACGACGTCGCGCGGGGTTGCCAGGAGCAGGCGGAACTTCTCTCGGACCCAAGAATTCAGGAGCTTTCCGAGCGGGCAATCTTCGCGGCTGTTGACGTGCGCGAGCTTCCCCAGATCGCCCAGCAAAACGCCGTGTTCCGCGTTCCGACGTGGGTGTTCTATAACAGCGATGGCAGCGAGGAGGTCCGTCGTGTGGGTGTGCAGTCCGTCGACAATCTCAGGGAGCGGGCCGGGCAGTTACGTTGACTTCGGCCGTTTGTCGTTTTTTTTGGCGGCCTCCCAGTGCTTGTCCATCTCCTCAAGGGTCGCATCGGACGGAAGCCTGCCCTCGGCATGAAGCTGCTTTTCGATATGATGGAAGCGGCGGATGAACTTGCGGTTTGTCCCCTGGATGGCCTGTTCTGCGTCTATACCGAGGAAGCGTGAAAGGTTGACAATCGCAAAGAGGAGGTCGCCCAGTTCGTCCTCCATGCGCCGTTTGTCTGTCTCGTCGATTGATGGCGTGGACTGGTTGACGGGGGCGCCGATTTCTTCGGAACGCGGTGCCATCTCCTGTTCCAGTTCGGCAAGTTCCTCGCGGATC
>JAFIGB010000044.1 GCA_020831705.1 Candidatus Sumerlaeia bacterium
CTCGCGACTCACGGTGAGGAACTTGACAGGAGCACCGGTGAACAAGCCAACGACCGCCGACAAAAGGAAGATCATCGGAAGGCCGAGCATGAAAACATTGGGGTAGAAGCGTTCACCCAGAAGCAGGATGATCAATACAACGAGGGGAAGGAACAGGAAGGGGTAACTCCCATCAGCGGCAGGTGTCTTGAGGTGGCTCTTGATTTCCTTGGGGGATACCTTCTTGCAGTGGGGAAGGCCAAGATACCAGGTCGCACAAAGGGCGAGTGGAACAGAAAGCACCAGCAGCGGCAGGTCCATTCCCACGTAGGGAAGATCAATGCCCGCGCCAATGATCAGCGCCGGGATATTCACCGGAGGCGCCGTCATGCCGTATAGCGCGGCAAGGGCAATAATTGCACCGGTCTGCGCCCGGGGAATTCCGAGACATCGAAGAACAGGCGCCATGAGCGCGCCCGTGGTCAGCACCGCGGCGGTTGAACTTCCCGTCAGCATTCCGGGAAACATGATGGCAAATGTCACCGCGGCCAGCAGGAGGACTGGGATTGATGCGAAACTTCGCACCAACCAGTTCGCCAGCGCACCCAGAAGACCATTTCGCTCGATGATATACATGAAGATCGTTGCCGAGGCAATAATCATGATTGGATCGAGATAGGCAAACATGCCCTCGACAAGGTGACGCATCAACTCGGGGAGTGGAAACACATAGCCACCGACGACAACGCCAACCAGGGAACCAATGACGAGTGCGACCCCGATGGGAAGCTTCAGAAAAAAGGCCCCCGCGCAAAACGCGATGACCATCGCAAAGAATGTGAACAGTTCATGGTAGCCAACCGTTGAAATGGCCACCGCGGTATCGTTTGGATTCATCAGTTCTGGGTTACCAACCAAATGGGAGTGGAATTGAGGACCTTATCCTCATTCAAGATCGCTGTCACGGACACCCGGGTTTGCCTCGCGAACAAGTCGCTCGGAATGTGTAATGCCCGCACGAATACGGTCTGCCGAAATCTGACCCTCGAAACGGCCAATCTCACGGCCATCAGGATAAAGGAACAGCAACGTCGGCACACGATTGATATTGTACTGCCGACTGAGCAGGTCGTTTTCACCCGCATCAAAACGGAATTTGCGCGCCTTCATCAGGTCGCGCCGGAGCCATGAGTCTTCCATGGTGGACAACACAGCCGCCGAGTCACTGTGCCCGTCACGATACGCAAAGACCATCAGGGGGCGGGCTTCCTCCCTCGCTCGGGCCTGCGCAGTGTCAAGACGTCTATACCAGTAAAGGGCATCCTCCTGGTCCGAGGCGGAAACCGATCCACGGCCGGTGATCCGAAGGTCCACGTTCGCCGAACCATCAGAAATACCAAGCTGCCTTCGCATGGTCAGTTTCATGAAAAGCGTCCCGGGCTCACGGTCGAGAATCTCGATTGTGGCATCCAGGCTTCCGCCGCTGGTGGTCAGCGTCGCTTCATCGCCCGGTCGCGCATTCGAGCGAACCATGTCCTCGTAGGACATGCCGACAACATCACCGAGTTCCAGAAACGATGCGGGGGGCCTCCCCACACGCCTGAAGGGCTGGGTTTCGGTGACTGGGTCGGCGGATGGCCATTGGACGGAGGAAACGGCAAGGGTAATCGAACCATCCTCGATGCCGAGTTGGTCACGCATGGTCTTTTTCAGGAAGAGCGTATCGCCCTCAGTGCCGTGAATCTTTGTCCGTGCCGCCAACGTGTTCCCATTGGGTGCCTGGAGGAGAATGGTCTGGCCTTCCTCGATACCGAGGCGCCCAAGTCCGGCGGCGGCAATACCCACCACGTCACCGTACTGAAGGAATGCCTCCGGTGGGCGGCGGACTCGAGTGAAGGTGACCTGCTGTCCCGGGGAAGCCTCGGTGGCGGATTCCGCTTGTCTATACGGCCGGACACGAAGGGCAATACGCCCATCCTCGATGTTGAGCGAGTCCCGGATGGTCTTGCGCGCAAACACGGCGTCCTCAAGGTCGCCGTGAATTCGAGTGGGGACCACGATCGAGGTACCCAATGGGGTGGTAACCTCGACCAGGTCCCCTTCGCTTATTCCGAGACTGCGATGAGCCCGCTCGGAGATTCCAATCACATCACCATGTTCAAGGAAGGCCACCGGTGGGCGGCGAACCTGGTCGAAGGTCATGTCATTCGCAAGGGCTGCTGCCTGCAACAGGAGTGCCATCCCCATGGCAGCAGCCAACCTTGTGAGTCTCGGTATCATGGGGGTGGAATCCTTCATTAGTCTTCGCTCTCCTCGGTGGCGATCATCTTGATCAGCTCACTGCCAATATCGGGTTTACGGTCGACGGTGATCATGGGGACTTCGCTTGCCTCTGAGATGCGTGTGAAAAAGCCATCTTCATTTCCGCCGGAGTAGAGGATGAACAGGTCCGAGTTCCGCAGGACATACTCATTAAAGCCGTCGGAAAGTTCTCCACGACGGGGCATCCCTCCAATATGGAAACCAACAATGGGGATTTCCATCTCTTCGGCCTTCTTCACGAGGCTCCTGATGCGCTCCATTTCCTGACTGGCATCGAGGCCGGCAGCACCAAGGCCCTTTGTGCTCGCACCAACTCCGATCACCAGGGACTTCATTCCCTCAAGGTCCTCCACTGTTGCCAGTGGCTTTGATTCATACTCCACGCCGCGGGCGCGACGGAGCATCACGGAGATCAACGTGGCGCTGTTGCCCTGACCGCAGTCGGTGACAAGAATGGGGGTGTCGACAACGATGGAGGGAGCTGCAGCCTTTTCTTCAGTCTTTTCAGCGGCATCCTCGGCATACACGGTTCCGGCGATGGGGGCGCAAAGCGCTGCCCCGACAAGCATCATGGTGAGGAACTTCTTCATAATGGAATCCTTTCCTTCTGGGGGTCTGAGGTTTGGGTTGGGTTGGATTGCTTCCCTCCCGGGAAGCAGGTTTACCCGGCGAGTGAAATCATCTGTACCTCGCCCGCCGCGCCAACATATCCGTCGCGCGAATAGGGCAACTGGCCGGCAAGGCAGTAATACCGTTCAGCAATAAGCTCATCCTTGGGAACTCCCTGACCCGTGTAATACAGGTAACTCAGGTTGTTCATGCTTCGGATGTCTCCGATGGAAGCTGCCTTTCTATACCAGCGAAGGGCTGCCTCCAGATTGGGCTCGCAGCCCGTTCCATCCTGAAGCATCACGGCAAGGTTGAACATACAGGAGGCCTCATGGCGGGTGGCTCCACGCTCGAAGATCTCGATGGCCAGTTTGCTGTCCTTGGGAAGGCCGCGTCCTGCCTCGAGCACCAGTCCGTAGTTGTTCAATGCTGTTTCAAAGCCGGCGGCGGCGGCATCCCTGTACCAACGGGCCGATGCCTCAAGATCCCTCTCCACGCCCAGCCCGTCATTGAGGGCCGATGCATAAAGGAACATCGCCATGGGCACGCTGTCCTTCGCGTGGCGAATGATCTCGTCAATGAATCGGGTCGCCTTCCGTTGCCCAAGAGTCGGGTTGTTCGGAAAGGAGGCACGACCATGGTGGAGGCACCGGGCAATCCAGAACTGGCCAAGAACGTCCTCGGGAGGAACATTGAGAAAGAGACGCCGTGCCAACTGGCGGTCAACATATCCAGCAGTCCCATTGTAATAGGACACGGCGATGGAAAGCTCCACCGACTCCACCGGGGGAACCCGGGCGATGCGCCCTGCATTTTCCAGCAGGACACGAAGTGCCCGGAAATCCGTCAGGAGGAGATTGGGGGAATAACGGTCCACATTGGTCGACTCGTCCATACCCAGCCATGCCTGAACGTGGTGGGGGTTCCCGCAAAATTGATAGACACGACGTCCGGCAAGGGCACGGGCAGCCTCCAGATTGAAAAGGGGGCGCCCATCCTCGGTCACTAATCCGGCCAGACGCTGGGCAACAGACCACGCCTCCTGCCATCCCCGAATGCTGAGGCGACTCTTGCGCTGGCTCATGACCAGGGGTGCGGAAGCGTCGGTGGGTTCACCCGCTTCCACCTTCTTCTCAAAATACCACTGGAGGAATGCCACCATCGGATCATCGAGGGGAAGTACCCGGGGGTGGACGCGTGATGAGATGCGAATCGACTCATGGCCCTTCGTCAGGCGAACGTCTCCACAGTCGAGCCCGGCCAACTCGTTGACCTTCGCGCCGGTAAACAGGGCGAGTTCCACAACGGCGAGCTGGCGGGCGGAGGCAATATTGTCTGGCAACTTCTCAGAAATTGCCGTCCGCAGAATGACCCCGTCCGTTTCCAGAAGCGGTCTTTCCGGCGAATCGTTCCAAGGGAAATCGTTGAGCATGATTCAAATCTTTCACGCAACGTGGTATGAAGAGCCGAGACTCCACATTCAGTTCCAAGTCAATCAAGTACCCCCGCCAAGCGCAAGGAAAAGTTTGCGGCTTTCTGAATTTTAACGCACTCAGGAGAGTTCGTGAAACCCTACAAACCCGTAGGACAACAGGTAAAATCTGAAAGTAAGTCCAATGTAATGAGTCCTTTGCGAACACAGACTGCCGGGATATTCCCCCTTCGTCGCCATGGGATCCCAGCAACCGAAGTAATCCACGCACAGCCCATGTGGCCCCGGTTCACTGGACGACCGTCCAACGTCAAGTTGGGAATCCCGAGTCAACTCTTTGCATGATTCTTAAAAAAGGCGTGTTTTGCCCTTGACCGATTGGGGGAGGGGGCCTATTGATTCCCGTGCGAAACAGGGGGCATGGCACCCGCGGGACGCAACAGACAGGAACAAATGTGGCCACGAAAAGAAACCCACAGAGATGAAAAAACTCCCAATCTGCTCCCTCGTGGCGATTGCCACCGTGATTCCAATGATGGGAATCACAGCACCCCCATCGGAGAAAACCGCTACTTCCCGCAATGGAATGGTCACCGCAGCCCACCCACTTGCCGTCCAGGCAGGCCTCGACATTATCGCCGCGGGTGGCAACGCCATTGATGCAGCAGCGGCCACGGCCTTCGCCCTTGCCGTCGTCGAACCGTTTGGCTCGGGCATCGGCGGTGACGGAATCGCCCTTGTCTATAACGCCAGCTCCGGCGAGATCATCGCCTACGAGTATCGCTGCGCCGCCCCGCTCATGACCAGCTACGACACCCACGATTATACCACCACCTCCCAGTGGCGCGGAACAATTGCCGGGGCCGCAACACCGGGAATGGTTGCCGGTACCACCAGCATCCACGCCGACTTTGGCTCCCTCCCCCTGGCCCAGGTCATGGAGCCCGCCATTCGATACGCCGAGGAGGGCTATATCGTTGGCCCGACCCTTTCGGAAATCGCGATGAACATGTATGACACCATCATCGCCAATGACGATCTTGCCCGAACATTCCTTGTTGATGAATTCCCCCCCGAACCCGGTACCAAACTGACGAATACTGACCTTGCCGCATCCCTCCGGCTTATTGCCGAGGAAGGGCCTTCAGCATTCTACGGAGGCGAGGTCGGCCGAAAGCTCGTTGCAGGAATCGAGGAGGCCGGTGGCTTTGTCCGCCTTGAGGACCTTAAAAGTTACCGCGTCAACAGGGGCCGCCCCCTGCACATAACCTACCGCAACCATCATGTCTACTCCGCTCCCCTGCCGTATGGGGGGATGGCGATGTTGCACAATCTTCAGCTCATTGAGCAGCTTCCCATCGATACATCCGAAGCCCACACCAGCCCGGTCAATGTCACCTTTCTGGCCAATGCCATGAAGCTCGCCTCCCATGACAGGGGCGAGGTCGCCGGTGACCCGCGCTTCGTCAATGTCAATACGGACTGGTTTCTATCGAAGGACTTCGCCCGCCAGCGTGCTGCGTTGATCCACGAGGACCGCGTGTTGTTGCGCGAGACCATGGCCGACTTCCCTGACGAGCCTCCGACCGATATACACGGATCCACGACGCATTTATCCGTCATGGACGGTGATGGATCCGCGGTTGCCATCACCCAGACACTGGGTGCCTTTTTCGGCTGCGGGGTTCTTGTACCCGGAACCGGCATTGTCATGAACGACCAGATGAAGAATTTCTCCCGGTTGCGTACCTCGCCGAACAACCTTCAGCCGGGCAAGCGGATGAATTCCACCATGGCCCCGACGATTGTCCTCAATGAGGATCGGGAACCGGTCATGGTCGTTGGTTCACCGGGAAATTATCGCATCATCACAACGGTGGTCCAGATGATTGTGAATGTCATCGATTTCAACATGAGCCTTCCCGAAGCCATCGACGCCCCCAGGATTACGGCACGGCACTGGAACAGCCTCGTCGAGTTGGAAGGTCGCCATCCGGCGGAAACAGTATCCCACCTTCGCCGCTCTGAATTTCAGGTCACAACACGGGGTGATTTCGACCTCTTCTTCGGAGGCGTCCACGCCATCGTTCGTGATCCGGAAACAGGAATGCTCACAGGGGCCGCAGACCGACGACGTGATGGCGTTGCCGGCGGTGTTCCCGACATGGAACCGGCAGTGGTCGGCGATGAGTCGATCGAGAAAGTTGAAGACTGAAAGCGGTTTGACGATCACAGGCCGACCTTAACCGCCGGCAGCTAGAATCCCGGCAATCCACATGACCCAATTGACTCTTAACCAAGGAGAAAAGCATGAAGCAGCAAACCAAAAAAAACCAGGGATTTACTCTGATCGAATTGCTGATCGTTGTGGCGATCATCGCCATTCTCGCAGCAATCGCAGTTCCCAACTTCCTGGAAGCCCAAGTCAGGGCAAAAGTCTCTCGCGCGAAGTCTGACATGAGAAGCATCGCCACGGCCCTGGAATCCTACGCCGTGGACAACAACCGCTACCCCGTTGCCTACAACTTCGGAACTGGTGGTGGCATCCCCATTCCCAAAAACCCGCGCATCCTTCGTCTCCTCCCCCTTACAACACCGATCGGCTACCTGACCTCCCTTCCACAGGACGTCTTCAACCGTGAGGAAGCGGCAACTGACAGTGCATCTTCCGACAAGAACGAGGAAATTCGCCATTTCATCTACGTTGACCGCTGGTCCTATTCAGGTGGTCCAATCAATAGCCCCGCCATGACGAATCCCGCTGTCGGATTCAATGGTCAGAACTATTACCGTACCCTGTTCGGTCGTGACTATCAAGGAGCTGGATGGTTGCTTCGCAGCCGTGGTCCCCTCGGAACTGGTCGTGGCATCGAAGGTGCCAACCTCGGTAACCTCATCGATGAACGCGTCGCCTACGATCCCACCAATGGAACAGTCAGCCGCGGTACCATCATGATGCTTGGCCCCGGCATTGGCTTCCTTGGCGGCGGCAACTAATCAACGACGCAAATGCAGGATGCAACACCGGGCCGCGTCTAGACGCGGCCCAACTTATTTCATGAAACCCGTACTTGATCAACTTCTTCGAACATGGAGCACCGACCATGAAAACAGGCCGTAAACGGACAATTGGGAAACTGGCTGCACTAATATTGGGAGGCATGCTCGCCACCACCATGGTGTCATCCCACTCCCCCGCCGCTACTCCCCATGGAGCGGCAACCGTGATTTCCGGGGAAGCGGAAGGGCCGTCCGTCCTTGTCTATCTTCCGGCGACCCAGGGTGCCACGACACTCGGAACCCACGAGCTGCTTTCCAATGTACAGCTGAACCGTGGCACAATGACACTCCTGAACACGCTTCCCGACGAACGTGGAGCGGAAGTTCCCGGTAATCCGGACTGGGTTGTTCTGATCGAGGATTCATGGGTGCTTCATGACGCGGATGGTGACACAATTTCCCATCCATTGGTACGCTCGAACCGTGGGGAGCTTGCCGCCAGCCTTGTCGAGTCGGCCATTGCGCCCTCCTTTGATGAGGAACAACCGGACTGGCAAATCCTTCCCATGACAAACGCCATGGCTCTTGGAAGTGATGGGATGCTTGTCGTGTCGCTCCCCGTCCGCGAGGTGCCCACCTCCCGGCGTAACCACTGGGCACGGAACATGACACTGGATCTGTTGGTACATCTGGACATGCTGGAGGAGCGCCCCACTGCGGCCTCCCTGGTGCCGGACCATGAATTGGGCTTTGCCCTCTACGATGCCGAGGGAGTCGGTGGGGCCGGTCCTTACCGCATGGAACGCATTGTCAATACCTTCCCCGGCCATGTACCTGTCATGCGCATTTGTCGCGAGGATATCCATGACCACGTCCTCACGGCCTTCAACGGGGCGATCTTCCCCGGTGGAAGTGGCCGCGGCATCGCCGTTGGTATTCGGGAAAAGGGGGTCTCCCTCCTCGATGAATATATACGCAATGGCGGAGGCTACATGGGCATTTGTGCCGGGGCCTACTTTGCCAACAGCGGGGTTGATGTCTATCTCAACGCGGTCCCCATCGTGCACAACCAACCGTGGCGGAAGGGGCGCGGCATGCTGGATGTGGAGCTCACCCCGGCGGGCCGGGAAATTCTTGGCGAGGAATTCACCCAGTTCACCACCCGATATGCAAACGGTCCTGTCTATCTCGAAGATGTGAATCCCATCCTTTGGGAGGATGATCCCGATCTCGTCGTCCTCGGCCATTTCCGCTCGACGGTCGACGATCCAAATGGCGAGCCCAGCAAGGAACTTCTGGACACACCTGCCATCGTCTCCTACCTCCACGGTCAGGGAAACATGATCATGATCAGTCCCCACCCGGAAACGCACGAGGAACTGGATCCCATGATGCAGCGGGGCCTCCTCTGGATGTCGAAGCGGAGTACGGCGCTTATCCCCTGATTGGTCGATTAACACCCATTCCTGAAAATGAAAAAGACTGGCTTCACCCAATGGGAAGCCAGTCTTTTTCGTTGTATCCTTCAGGAAGCCGGGAAATCAGCGTCTGCTGAAGATAATCATCGCGTAATACAGCAGGTAGAAGACGGAGACGGCCGTTGCGGCGACGTAGGTCAGTGCGGCCGCATTGAGCACCTTGTTCACTCCCTTTTCTTCATCGGCTCCGTGGACGAAGCCGTGCTGAATGAGAGCGCGCTTGGCGCGTGCTGATGCATCAAATTCTACAGGCAGATTCACCAACTGAAAGAAGACAACGGCCGAAAAGAGCAGAAGGCCAAGGATGGCCAATCCAAGTGTGTTCAACATCAACCCGATGATAATCAGGACCATCCCGGCGCCGGAACCGAAACTGGCCATTGGAACGACCAAGTTGCGTATAACAAGGGGGGCGTAACGATTGGCCTTCTGGATCGCATGGCCCGCCTCGTGGAAGGCAACTACAAGTGCGGCAACGCTGTGGGAGCCATATACTTCCGGGGAAAGGCGGATCACATTGGCAGTCGGGTCATAATGATCCGAAAGCATTCCGCCCTGGGACCGCTCGATGCGCACCCCGTTAATCCCGGCGGCCTGAAGCATCGCCTCGGCAGCCTGTGCCCCGGTCATGCCACTGCTTGACCGCACCTTGCTGTACTTGTTGAAGGCGCTTTTAACACCAGCCTGTGCAAGGCCGGTGAGAATCAGTAATCCAATGATGCAGGCGAAAAAGAAAATACCAGCCATGGTTGTCCATCCCTTGGTTTTCAGGAGTTATTAGCCACACAACCAACGGATATGCGTGGCTGAATACCCTCTAATGAAATTTTTGTGCCATTTTTCCCAAAACAAGGGAGGATTCGACAAAGGGCACCGCTCTACTTCAAGTCGGCAAGCCCCGGATCCTCGTTAATGGTATAGATTCCCCTACCATCACCAATGTCGATTTTGATGGCTCCGAGGACCTTGGAATAGAAGTCCACAGGCCCTGCATCGCCAATGACGGCGTACGTGTAGCCAAGCCCGCGAAGGCCATGAAGGGCCGCCAGAAGAAGTGCCTTGCCGATTCCCTTCCCCCGCCAGGCATCATTGACGCCGGTGGGGCCAAAATAATTCCTTCTTGTGCACTCGTAATCAGCGAATCCGATGATTTCCTCACCGTGCACGGCGACGTAGCAGGTGACGGGTTGATGGGAAAACGCGACGGTGGTTTCGTCCACCCATCCTTCCGTGAAATGTTCACGGATGAACCGGTGTACCTTGCTGATTTCCCAGGGGTTTGCACGGCGAATGGTAATCCCGTCCGCGCGCAGACGGTCCAGAAGATCACCCATGGGAGGGATATTGACGAGGGAACAAAGCATGTCGGGCATGGCGGTGGCTCCAAATTGATTTCGACAGGGGGATTTTCCCCTGAAACCACCGGGGGGAAAGGCCAATCGGCCGGTTTCTTCAATGACACACGGTTGGGTTGCATTGACACCCCCACCAAAATCTCCTACCTTATCGTTAGGTAGTCGGGTCTAATAATCGTGGTCAATATTCCACGAAACCACCGGCAACCACGCCGCCCCCAGAGAGTGCAAGGAGCCATCAAATATGAAACGTATCCTAATCGCCGCAGTAGTCACCATGATCGGCCTACCGATGGCCGTGAAGGCCGACATCGTCATCCTCCAGGATGGCACGCGATTGATGGGACGTGTGGAACAACTTCCCAACACGAATGAACGCATCGCCTTCATCAGTGGTTCCGGGCGGATTGAATTCCCAACCAGCAGAATCCGCGAAATAATCGAGGAACCAGACGAAGTCGATTGGACGCGTGTCGCCGGCCAGTTCATGGAACGTAGAAACTACGGGGCCGCCGTCCAGCACTACCAGTTGGCCCTGGAAGCAAACGCAGAACACCAGGATGCCATCGACGGCCTGCAAAAGGCCCAGGATGCCATCGATGCCCAGCAGGACGAGCGTAACCGTGAGCTTCGCGAGAAACTCACCCAGGAAATGGAAGCCGTTCCCGAGTTGATCGAACTGGAAAAGTTCACCGAAGCTGAAGGCATCCTCGACCGGGTTCTCGCCGTGGAAACATCGGAAGAGCAGCGACTCGCCGCTCGACGCATGACACGCGATCTCTATCTGGCGTGGGGCTTCTCGCGCTACGACCGTCTCGACATGCGCGGCGCGGAGGAAAAATACCAACGCGTATTGGAGATGGACCCCCGCAATGAAGAGGCCCGTGACCGCCTCCTGCGCATCTGGCGCGATGACCCCAGCAAGCGCGAGGAAGTCCTCAAGGCATATCAGGCACGGCTCGAATCGGAGCCGAACAACCTTCAATATAACAGAACAGTTGGCGACATTCTCTACCAGTTGCAGCGTTACGAGGAGTCGATTCCCCACCTTGAAAAAGTGGCATCAGCCCCGGCATTCCGCAATCAGGGCTACGACACCCGCCTCTTAAACGCCTACCAGGAAACGATTTCCAAGCTGACGGATGAAGGAAACCTCGACGAGGCCATTTCCCGTTTTCAGGAATTGATCCGCATTCGCCCCAATGTCGATACCACCAACCTGACGATGCTGCAATATCGCAGGGATCGCAACCGCCTGGCCGACGATGACTGGGATGGCAAGGCGCTCCTGATCAATCGTCTTCTTGAAATTGGCCTCTCAAGAACCGCCGAGGACGAGGCGGAACTGATCCTGCGCTACGACGCAGAAAATGAAATTGCCGAGGGAATCCTCCGGGAACTTGCACGGGCCGAATTCAACAACATCCAGCAAACCTTCAACCAGGGGCACTACCGCGTGGCCGTCAACATGGCGGAACGCTTCAAGCGCACCCGTTCCCGGTTCCCGGAAATGACCAACGCTGCTGACGAATTGATGAAGAAAGCCCAAATCCAGGCCGAACGTGATGCGCGGGCCGCCCGGGAACAGGCACGGGAAATCGCCCAGCGTGGCATTGATTCCTACAATGAGGCCGTTCGGGCAGCGGAAATGATGGGCCGCACCGACATCCGCCCCGGTGGCACACCCATCAGTTACCGTCAACGCGCCATCGAAATGTCCCGCCGTGCCGTGGAGTACATGGAAGCGGCACTGAAGATCGACCCATCCTTGGGCGAACTGACAGGCATGGACCTCAATACTTCCCTCCGGGATGCGCGGGCGCTGAACCAACGGCTCACACGGCCACCGACCCCGCTCCCCCGCTCGATTCCAAGGCGGTAAGATCATGGCAAGCATGACACGCATTGCCGCCGTCATCAATGCAAGCCCCGAGTCCTTCTTCAAGGGTTCCGTGGCCGAGGATTCCGAACGGCTCACCCTGGCCGTCCAGAACGCGGATGCCGCTGGCGCGGACATGATCGACATCGGTGCCATGTCAACGGCTCCGAACCGGGAAACCTGGGTCACCGAGGAGGAGGAATGTGAACGTATGCGGCAAGCCGTCCGGGCGGCCCGTACGATCACCAAGCTTCCCATAAGCGCTGATACCCAACGGGCTTCCGTGGCTCGCGTGGCCCTTGAAGAGGGCGCCGATTACATCAATGATATCAGTGCTTTTCGTGCCGATCCGGAAATGACTTCCGCCGTCGCTGGTGCCAAGGGGGCCATTTTGATGGTCCGTGAGGACAAATACCTTGAGGAACGATGCCGCACCCCGTCGGAATGTGTTCTCCTGTTGCTTCAACAAGCGCTTCAAAGGGCAGAAACGGCAGGAATGAGTCGGGAGAACATCATCCTCGACCCGGGCATTGGTTTTTTCCGTAACAGGAATTCCCCGTGGTATGAATGGGATCTGGATATTCTGAGGAATCTGGGACTTTTCCGGGAACTGGGGTGCCCGATCATGATTGGGGCATCGCGGAAGTCCTTCATGGGGCATTTGCTGGAGGAAACGGCACCGGAAAACCGCCTTCCCGGATCCCTTGCCGTTGCTGCATGGTGTGCCAACGAGGGCGTGGAATGGGTCCGTGTTCATGATGTTCGGGAAACGCGCGATGTGATCCGAATGTTTGGTTACCTGAGGGGGACCATCCCAACGCCGTGAAGCTTGTTACAGCGGACCAAATGAGGGAGATCGACCGTCGTTCCATCGAGGAGCGCGGTATTCCGGGCATTCGGCTCATGGAGCAGGCCGGGCGGGCCATTGCAATGGATGTCGCCGAGGCCTTCCCCCCGGGGCGCATTGCCATTCTTTGCGGACACGGCAACAATGGTGGCGATGGCTATATTGCCGCGAGACACCTCCAGCGCTTCGGCTGGGATGTGACACTGATCGCCGTCACCCCACCCGAAAAGTTGAAAGGCAATGCCCGGGAAGCCTTTGAGCAACTTCCCCCTGATATCATGCCGATATCCTGGGGCAATCACGCCAACATGGCCGAAATTCTTGCCCAGCAGGATGTTGTGGTGGATGCCCTTCTGGGTACTGGCGCCAAGGGACCACCCAGATCCCCCTTCGACGAGGTCATCACCACCCTCAACGAGGCCCAGCTCCCTGTTTTTTCTGCGGACATTCCCAGCGGCCTGGACCCCGACAACGGCAGGGGCGATCTCGTCGTCAAGGCGTTCAGGACCATCACCATGGGACTGCCCAAGTGGGGATTGGTCCGGGGCGTGGGGCCTGACATGGCCGGCTACGTCCGTGTGGAATCCCTATCCTTCCCACCAGACCTTTTGACCGCCCGGGATTCCCTGCTGGAAACATTGACGCAGTCCGAGGCGGCGGATCTTCTCCCCCAGCGCCCTCCGGGAGGGCACAAGGGGACTTTCGGGATGGTTGCCATTGCCGCTGGCAGCGCTGCCATGCCGGGAGCGGCAATCCTTGCGGGAGAAGGAGCTGTTCGGAGCGGCACCGGGCTCGTGCGGATGATCGTGCCTGATTCCGTCCGCCCCTTTGTTACGGCGGCACTTCCCGAAACCTTGCTGACCCGTGAATCCCCCGGCGGCGACCAACTGGAATTCGCCGATGCAATGAACTGGGAGCGTGTGAAGGCCCTTGTCATCGGTCCGGGTATGGAGGTGACCACGGAGACCCGGCGCTTTCTTGCGGATCTTCTGGAAACCTGTGAAACCCCTGTGGTTCTCGATGCGGATGCGCTGAACATTCTTGCCGCCAATCCGGAAATCCTGAACCCGGGGGAAGACAAAACAGTTTTGACGCCTCATCCCGGTGAATTGGCCAGGCTCCTGAACGTGAAGGTCTCTGAGATCGAGGAGGATCGCTGGTCGGCAGTCGCCCGGGCATCGGAAAAGTTCCGCGCCGTTGTGGTCCTCAAAGGGAGGGGCACCCTGGTTGCCCATCCCGATGGCTGGATCACACACATTGGGGCAGGGAATACCGCCCTCTCCCGGGGAGGATCGGGTGACGTGCTCGCTGGATTGATCGGCGGACTTCTCGCCCAGGGAATCCCTCCATGGAACGCAGCCCGCCTCGGAGCCTTCCTCCACGGCATGGCAGCGGATCGTCTCCTCCGTGAAGGGAATTCACCCCGTGGGGTGCGACTTGCCGACATGATGGGGCAAATTCCCTTTGCCTTCAAGGAACTCGAATCCTCACTTTTGGCGAACCAATTCAACGGATGAAAAGACCCACAAAAGCCCGATGACAAAAAACTCCCAACCGATGCTCAAAGCGG